>NZ_JAKOAV010000056.1 GCF_029478095.1 Pelotomaculum isophthalicicum JI
GCAAGGCCGGTCTTTTTGAACTAGCGCACGGGGGAACGATATTTCTTGATGAAATCGGTGAAATGCCCCTGGATGTACAGGCAAAGCTTTTAAGGGTAATTCAGGAAAAAGAGGTCCGCAGGGTAGGAGGAGAACGACTTGTATTGATTGACGTTCGGATCATTGCAGCTACCCATAGAGACTTACGTGAATTGTTGGCCGAAGGAAAGTTTCGTCAGGATTTATTCTACCGGTTGGATATTTTGCGTTTGGTATTACCGGCTTTACGTCAACGTATAGAGGATATTTATTGTTTGTCCCTGGAAATAATGAATAAAAATAGTGAACTACCTTTAAAACAAAAAAAATTACTTGCCAATTATTTAGCTGAACAAACAAATTATAATTGGCCAGGCAATGTTAGGGAGTTGGAAAATAAAGTTCGTCGACTGGTGGTATTAACAAAAGGGTTAACGGAAGACGAATTAAAGGGACAAGTAAAGAATTTATTTAGTTATTGTAATTCCTTAACGACGAAAACGTTACCAGTAGATAATATTAATGTTACCGTCACTGTTCAAGGAAACTTTAAAGAAATGGTTGATGATGCGGAAAAGCAGATTTTAAGACACGTTTTGGATTCTTGTGGAGGGGATCGCACAAAAGCATCCCGAAAGTTGGGGATTGGACGAACTACCTTGTGGCGAAAACTTGCGGAAGTTGATGCTCAAGCCAGTGTTAATGATATAAGATAAAAGAAATTCGTTGAAAGCCCATTTCAACCTATTGGCTCTGGAAGACATCCAAGCGTTGGTGGTCAATGCAAGCACATAACGGTAGGATTTATAAAGTCAATGATAATTATACTTAATAGGTGTAATAAGTCCTTCTGGAGGGAGGGAATGAATTGGTTGAGCAAGTTTTTTATACTTCGGGTATTGGGAAATGCCGAGTTAACTTGATGGTTTCTGTGACTGCTGGGGGCGGTTTAGTCGCACAGCTTTACGGCGGCGATAAGCCGCATGTGGGAGCGGTTGCAATAAGCCTACCCAGGCCTAGCCTTTCCAACGTTTCAAAAATTAGTTGTAACACAAGCGTTATACCTATGTTAGGTCATAAAGACGACGAAGTAGCCAAACCTGTCGCGGAAGAAATAGCAGTAGCATTTAGTAAACCAGTGGTAGTAGTTGCAGGTATACACGTGGATAATGCTGGGCCTGAAGTAATCAAAGAAATTGTGGAAAACTGTCACAATGTGGTGCGCATGCTGACGAAAAAATAATTAGTATTGGAAAGGGAGTATAGCCTGATTTTTAGTAATGGGTCAATTTTAATTACAAACCAGACAATGCTTACATTGAAATCGAAGCTAGTGTAGTCTTCGGGAGATTGGTGGTAAAAGAAATATCACAGCTTTAGACTATCTTCCGGTTGAATAAGCTTCCTGTGTTAATCCAATTAGCCCCGGTAGGAATAATTGAGCTAGACCCCTGCAGGTGTCACTAACTTTCATCAACTTACAAGTGACACCGGAAGGAATTATAGGTGAGCCGAAAATACCGGGGTAGACAGCAGTGTTAAGAAAAGGGGACACGCCTTCCTGCATCGGGAAAAGTCCGAAGGGATGCTCCGGAAAGTGGCGTGTCCCCTTTTGCTGCAAACATCTCCTCCGGGTACGAAGAAGCTTATGGTTTCTTTGCCTGTCAAGTTATTGTATAATGTCTAACATGAATCGATTTTAGAAGGAGAGCAGGAATTATATGGCGGAAAAGATTCAAATGAAAGTTCCATTGGTTGAAATGGACGGCGACGAAATGACCAGAATTATCTGGCAGCATATTAAAGATATTTTATTGACGCCTTACATAGATTTAAAAACGGTGTATTATGACCTGGGACTTAAAAAGAGGGACGAAACAGACGACCGGATTACAGCGGAAGCCGCTGAAGCTACAAAAAAATACGGCGTGGCGGTCAAATGCGCCACCATCACGCCCAATGCCCAGCGGGTTGAGGAATATAGCTTGAAGCAGATGTGGAAAAGCCCTAACGGGACCATCCGGGCAATTCTGGACGGAACGGTTTTTCGCACTCCGATTATCGTTAACAATATCAAGCCCTTTGTAAAGACGTGGGAGAAGCCCATCACCATTGCCAGGCATGCTTACGGCGATGTTTACAAAGGGGTGGAAATGAAGATTGAAGCGGAAGGAAAAGCGGAGATTATTTTTACGGGTGCGGACGGACATGTGTCAAAGGAGCTCATCCATGATTTTTCCGGTCCCGGCATCGTCATGGCCATGCACAACCTGGATCAGTCCGTTGCGAGTTTTGCCAGGTCTTGCTTCAACTTCGCGCTGGATCAAAAACAAGACTTGTGGTTTGCCACAAAGGATACCATCTCTAAAAAATATGACCACAATTTCAAAGATATTTTTCAAGACATTTACGAAAGAGAGTATCACCAAAAGTTTTCCGCAGCGGGTATCGAATATTTCTACACACTAATTGATGACGCCGTGGCCAGGGTGGTACGTAGTACCGGCGGCTTTATCTGGGCTTGTAAAAACTATGACGGTGACGTCATGTCGGACATGGTGGCCACCGCCTTCGGCAGCCTTGCCATGATGACATCGGTTTTGGTTTCACCCGATGGCTATTGTGAGTTCGAGGCTGCCCACGGAACGGTGACGAGGCATTATTATCAGTATCTTAAAGGTGAAGAGACATCTACAAATCCGGTAGCCACTTTATTTGCCTGGACGGGGGCGTTGAGAAAAAGAGGCGAACTGGATGGCATCAGTGATTTAATACAATTTGCCGGCGAACTGGAACAAGCAGCCATTGACACCATAGAAGAAGGAATATTGACCAAAGATTTGGCTTTGCTGGCGGAAGGGGAGAAGAAGACAGTTAGCACCAGGAGGTTTCTGGAAGAAGTCAGGGCCCGGTTATACCGTGCTCATCAACCGGCATGAAGAGAGATCGAAATTCCTTATATATTAGGGTCGGTCGACAGCCCCCGCGGGGGGGCTTTTAACTTTCCGCGACTTTCCTGATTTCCGGTTTAATTAAGTAAGGAATGGCTCTTATTATTGTTGAAGGCGTTATTTTAATCTTAATCGTTTTTACCTTCCAGAACATTAACAAATTTACCACCCTTTCGGAAACTTTGATTGCCTTGAAACATCAAATTTTTGAACATCTTACTTGCATAAAAAAACTACCTATTTAGGAAAGGTAGCTCTGTAAGATTTATTCACGGCAGCCCGGCTATCATAGCAAGTTGCTTTAGACCCGTGGCTTTGAGCCCCCATCTTTCGATGGGTTTTCCCTTTCTTACAAATAGCTTATTTTTCGACAGCGATATTAGTCAATAGGACTTTGGTCCTGTTTTTTGTATCTTTTAATTTTTGAACAGCTATACCATTCACCACCGGCCAACATGCGCAAGGTGGACGCCATTCTGGTTCCTGGGCAGGTAAATAGTGGCCAAACAATGGTTTTTTAACAGTAAACGCGTGCCCATAAGGCAGCTTTCACGGCTGCCGTTTTTATTTCAGGAAAATGCTAATAAAGCAATTATGGGGATTGACATACGGGCGATAATGAGAGAAAATTATAAAAATACACAATGTAAATCATTACAATTTGTATATAAGTATATTTTGTTTCTCGTTATTACAGGTCAGCAATTCAATAACATATAGGAGGCGAAGCGATGGAACCAGGGGAGCTGCCGGTTGAAAGCAGAATGGAGAGGAAGAAAAGGGAGACAAGCCGGAAAATCGTTAAGGTGGCCATGGATTTATTCCAGCGTCAGGGATTTAACAATACAACCATGGAACAGATTGCCGAAGCAGCAGACATCGCCAGGAAAACCTTGTATAATCACTTTCCCGTTAAGGAAGCTATCGTTGACGAGTATGTTAAAGGCGTTTCCAAGGGGTTTGCTCAAGAGATCATCGATTCTGTGCAAAACCTGCCTGACACAAGGTCGCGCTTATTGGCGGCGTTAGATAAAGCCTATGAATGGGTGGAAATCAACCCGGAGATTACAGGCATATGCCTGGGTTATCGTTTTAAAAACGTTTGCCATGGGTCCGCATATAGTGATGGCGAAACCGGCACTCAGCGTGTTATGGCTGAGATTATCAGGTATGGCCAGGAGACGGGGGAGATCAGGCGGGACATCTCAATAAAACTGCTGGTATTGCAGTTGGATATTCTACGCGGCTCAGTTGTTATGAACTGGCTGGGTGATAAATCCAAGTATGAACTGCGTAAAGAGATCGCCAAAATAGTAGATTTGTTTATCTATGGGGCGATTGGCAGGAAAGAAAACCAAAGATAAGCAGCACGGCATGATTAAAATCGTTGCAAGTAATAAATATGGAAAAAGTATATCTAAATGCATTAGACAAAGTAAAAACAGGGAGAGAGCAATAGTAGAAGAATAAAAGGAAAACTTTTTGAAAGGAAGAGAATATGCATGGAAAAGAGCAGCGGAGGGTTCTTTTTTTCTTGGTCCGAAGCTTTTCAATCCGGGGTGGAGTCAGCCGGGGGGAAGGGATGGAACCTGGGCAGGCTCGAACAGTATGGATTCAAGGTTCCCGCCGGAGGTGTCCTTGCAGCCGGGGCATACCAATGTTTTATCGAAGAAAACAATTTGCTTGAAGATACGGGGGAAATTAGCCAAAGTATTAACATCGGCAACATTGGGGAGAGGGAGATTGAGCGTAAGCTTTTGCTGCTCAGGGAAAAGATTAGGGCCGGGCATATACCATCAAATATCAGGGATGAACTGGTTTCCCACCTGAAAACCTCCGGTATGCTTGATAAGCCAATTGCCGTCAGGTCATCGGCCTCTGCCGAAGATTCCGCTAAAGCGTCTTTTGCCGGCATTCACGAATCGTTCTTGAATGTCCTGGGCATAGACAATATTTTATCCGCCATTAAAAGGTGCTATGCGTCCTTATGGACGCCCCAGGCTGTGGCTTACCGGCGAAAAATGGGTATTAAAGACGAGGAAGTGGGCCAGGCCGTGGTGATAATGGAGATGGTGAAGGCCCAGGCAGCCGGGGTGGCATTTACCTGCGATCCGCAGACTGGCCGGGAGGATATGTTCGTGGTTAACGCGAACTTCGGGCTGGGCGAGTCGGTGGTAAACGGTGCGATAGAACCCGACACCTATTATCTTGATGTATCGGCCTATAGAGCCATGCCTAATATCAAAAAAAAGAAGATTGGATCTAAGAAAGGGATAACAGAGGTTATCGCAAGCGGCGGAACCCATTTCGTGCCGTATGGTGATCTAGCTTCACAGCAAGTCCTGCCGGATGAGAATATTGAAAAACTAGGCCTGCTCCTGATGCGGGTCTTCGAGTCGCTGGGAGAATGCGAGGAGCACCAGGACGTGGAATGGGCCTTTGACGGGCGGGATTTCGTACTGCTCCAGGCCCGGCCGGTAACCGCGTTGCCCAGTTATACTTTTGAGGCATTAAAGAGCAAGAAACGGATATGGTCCAACGGTAACTACCGGGACGCTGTCCCCATGGTTATCAGTCCCTTGAATCGCCGGTTAATGAAGAATAGCATTGATACCATACAGTATACTGGTTTTTCAGAACCCGGCTATCCTATGCCGGAGGGTTTTCAATTCTCCCGTTTTGTGAAGGGCCGGTTGTACTGCGACATGTCTGCGCTGCAGTGGGCTTACTATGATTCCACCGGCATGCTGCCAAAAGATTTTAATCCTTTCTGGGGTGGACATCAGCCCGAGATAGAAATAGAAGACTCCGACCCCTTTAAGGGTGAGATTGGCCTGGAAAGACAAAGCCGCGCGATGAAAGGCGTTTCTCTCATTATGGAGGCGGCCGCCAACGCCACCAGTACTTTTACTGAATTTATCAGTTCAGTTGAGTCCCTGATTGGAGATGGATTTGACCGGATTCCTGACCAGGATTTTATTGATAAATATAATGAACTGGGCCAGATCTTTAAGGCCTACTGTGAAAAATTCTCTTTTTTAAGCGGTGTCGGTACCTTGCCACTATGGTCGTTGCTCCAAAAACTATATGGATATTTAGGGCCGAGAGTGATGATTGCATTAAATGGATTGATGGTTGGGGGGGAATTGAAAATAACCAGCGCCGACCACGGATACCGCCTGATTGAACTGGCCGAACTGGCCCGTCAGGATAAAGCCGCCATTCAATATTTAACTGGGGATAACTTTAACCCCTGCACATGGGAAGAACATTTGCCGGAAAGCTCTCCTTTTAAAAAAGAATTCCGGAAATTTATTAAGGAATACGGGCACCGGGCGGTTTATGAGCTTGATATTATAAACCCCAGGTGGGAAGAAGACCCCTCGTATTTACTGGATATCATTAAGAGTACCATGGCAACCGCGAATCTCGAACAATGGAAAAACAAGCAAAAGGAGAAATTTAATCAGGCCTGGGCGGAAGTAGCGGAAAAAATACCTCCTGAAGAGCAGGCTGAGATCCAAAAAGGTATCAAGGATGCCCGGGACGGGGCGGCGGTGCGGGAAATGACCAAATCGGTTATGGTTATGGCCTTGAAAGCTTATCGTTTGATGGCTCTGGAACTAGGCGACCGTTTAACTCAACGTGGCATTATTGAGGAGTCTGGCGATATCTTCTACTGCTCCTGGTCGGATCTGGTTTCCATACTCGATGGGGATTGGAATGGTGACGGACTGCGGACCCTGGTGGCGGCGCGAAAAGCAAGCCAGAGGGAAAAAGAGTCGCTCATGCCGCCTGACGTTATCTTAGGAGAAGAGCCTGTCTATTCTGAACCTGCAGCTTTAAGTTCCGGTGACTCTTTGCCGGGGGTAGGGGCTGCCGCGGGGAAAGCTTCCGGTGTTGCCCGGCTGATCAGGCATCCGGGTGAAGGAAACAAGCTGCAACCGGGGGATGTCCTGGTGGCGCCGTCTACTGATCCGGGCTGGACCCCGCTGTTTTTAAGAGCTTGCGCTGTGGTCATGGAAACGGGAGGATACTTGTCGCACGGGTCCATAGTGGCGCGGGAATACGGGGTTCCGGCAGTGGTAAACGTACAGGGCGCTATGAAAGTCATTGAAGAGGGACAAAATATAGTCGTGGACGGTGATGAAGGAAAAGTATATTTTCAAAATTAAAATGTAGGGACGGTTATTGAAGGGAGCAGCCGGAAGTTTTGCGCGCAAATATGAAACAGCATGAGATCTGGAGGTCGCTATCTTTAGATTTCGCCAGGCGAAAACACTACAACTTTATTATCAGTTAGCTTCTTTGCTTTGTATAGTGCGCGGTCAGCCGCTTCAATTATTGCTTTTGCCGTAGGTAACTGTTGGCAATATTCAGCGATGCCAATACTACAATTAACTTGAGGAATATTTTCTTTGGGTTCCGTAGAAATCAATTTACTCTGGAATCGCTCTATGATTTGTCGCGCGTGACCGCTGTTAACGTCCGGAAGGGAAATTGCAAATTCATCGCCGCCGATGCGATACACTATGTCTTTGGTTCGTATTGAGGAAGTGAGACATTGGGAAACGTGTTCTAAGACACTATTGCCTATTACGTGGCCAAAAGTATCGTTAATAGACTTGAAGCCGTCCAGGTCAATCAGGCAAAGTGAGATTGGCGTAGATTGGTTTTTTGCGTTTTCTACAAGCTCGGGAAATTTTTCTTGGAAATACCGGTAATTATAAATTCCTGTTAACCCGTCACGGTTAGCTATATCCTTTAGTTTCTGGCTTTGAACTTCCAGGTGTGCCCGTTGTTTCTCTTTTTCAGCCCACACTTGAAAGAAAATATAATTTCCGGCTATAGTCATAAAAGCATAGGTTATATAACCAAATATATGACTGAGAAATAACCTTGGCTCCGGTGAGATCGAGAGGATAACCGGAAAGATCCAAAACCATAATAAACCTACTACAGCGAGAAGACCGATAAAAATTTTAGTACGCATTGGAATGAAAACAACTATGAAGACTAAAGTTTGATATACTGCCGCCATGTAACCAGTCAGATATGTTCCTTCCAGCAACCCGATTACGGCCATATTTGTAATTAAACCCAACGTTGCCACTGTTGTCAGGGCTTCAGCTGAAAACCGCGTTTTGCAGTATTTACTCAGGAATGAACATGATAGCGCCCCGGCAACCATAAGACCGCGAAGTAAAAAAATCTCTTTTGCGTTGTTAGACAGCCATGGTATGTCTGTTCCAAGTCCTATAAAACAAAGGATCGCGGCTAGAAGATACCGCTTGGGAAGATTTTTAATTATATGATCATCAATTGACAAAGGTATACTATTCAATATTGCACCAGCCATACCTTAAAGTTATGAGTTTATTATATCATTACCTTTATGCAAATTCCTCTAAACATAAATATAAAAAACCTCGTGAATCATTAAACAAGTGTTATGTTGCAGCAATTAAAGAAGCCGGAGGGAAGGTTTCCTCCGGCCTCTTCCTTATATGTCGCTAGCTATCCAAGAATCGCTTCTAAATCCGCTTCCGGGTTACTGATGGGCTTTATGTCAAATTTTTCAACCAAAACGTTCAGCACATTCGGTGAAATAAACGCTGGCAGTGTGGGCCCAAGGTAGATGTTTTTTATACCCAGTGACAGGAGCGTCAGCAGTATGCTCACGGCTTTCTGTTCGTACCACGAGAGAACAAGTGTCAGAGGCAGTTCATTAACCCCGCAGTTAAAGGCGCCGGCAAGGGCGATTGCCACCTGGATGGCGGAATACGCGTCGTTGCACTGGCCCATGTCCATAATGCGCGGCAGGCCGCCGATTTCACCAATGTCCAGATCGTTGAAGCGGAACTTGCCGCAGGCTAGAGTCAAGATGACTGTGTCCTTCGGGGTCTTTTTGACAAATTCGGTATAGTAGTTCCTGCCTGCCCTGGCGCCGTCGCAACCGCCAACAAGGAAGAAATGTTTGATAGCGCCTGTTTTGACTGCGTCGATTACTTTATCGGCAACACCAAGCACAGTGTTGCGGGCAAACCCGGTCATCAGTGCCGAACCGCCGTTGATGCCGGTTAGCTTCTTGTCTTCCGCCCAGCCGCCCAGTTCAAGGGCTTTATTTATTACCGGGGTGAAATCTTTCCGGCCATTGTCTCCCGGTATGTGTTCGATGCCCGGGTAGCCTACGGCGTCGGTGGTGAAGATCCTGTCTGAATATGTAGGCAGAGGCGGCATCAGACAGTTAGTTGTATAGATAACCGGGGCCGGTATGCCGTCAAATTCCTTTTTCTGATTGTGCCAGGCAGTCCCGAAATTACCTTTTAGATGCGGGTATTTCTTCAATTCGGGATAGCCATGGGCGGGCAGCATTTCGCCGTTGGTGTAAATGTTTATACCTTTGCCCTCAGTCTGTTCGAGAAGCTGCTTCAAGTCATGCAGATCATGGCCGGTGATCACGATGAACGGCCCTTTTTCAATTGTTGTGGGGACCTTGACCGGCACGGGATGCCCATATGATGAAGTATTGGCTTCGTCAAGCAAGGCCATGCACTTGAGGTTGACCTGGCCGAACTCCATCAACAAGCCCAGCCACTCGTCAACTGAATGTTCCTCGCCGATAGCACGCAACCCATGGTATAACCAGGAGGTCACTTCATCGTCATTTTTGCCCAGCGCACGCGCATGCCACGCGTAAGCCGCCATGCCGCGCAGCCCGAAAAGCAGAGTGGAGCGAAGTGATACAATATCCGGATCACCTTGCCAGAGAGTGTCGGAGTCCAGGTCCGCCACTCCGCCCAGTTTTGCTTTTTCAGTTTGAACAAGGCTTTTTAGCTCGTCAATACGGCTCCCGTCAAAGTTGACATTGGTGAGTGTCGCGAAAAGCCCCTGCATGACCAGAGCGTCCGTATTCTTGTCCGGGGTCTTGCCTTGCGCGGCACGGGCAAGTCCTACCAGGGCACAGGTTAATTCGTCCTGCTTGCCGGCGACATCCGGCTGTTTGCCGCACACGCCTACTTTAGCGCAACCTTTTCCACCTGCCGTTTGCTCGCATTGAAAACAAAACATCATTAATTCCCTCCTTGGATTATTTTGAAATATTAAAGTTATAAGTATGGCTAACGCCTATTCCTCCATAATTTTTCCGTCGGTGGTGACTGTAACAACGCGCCACGGAATCATTTTGCCGCTGTTTATGAGCGCTTGTTTTACCGCGTTGGCAATGCCGCTGCAACAGGGTACCTCCATACGGAGCACGGTGACGCTTTTTAATTCATGCGCTTTCAATATTCCTGTCAATTTTTCGGTGTAATCGATATCATCTAACTTCGGACAGCCAATGATGGTGATTTTATTGCGCATAAAATCATTATGGATGTTGGCATAGGCGTAAGCTGTGCAATCGGCGGCCACAAGCAGGCTGGCATTGTCGAAGTACGGAGCGTTCACCGGCACCAACTTAATCTGGCAAGGCCACTGGCGAAGTTGTGATACCGCCGGCGCAGCATTTCCCGCTGCTGGAATAACGGGCGCCGGGTTCTCGGGCTGCTCAATAATCCTTGCCAGAGTGCCGGGACACCCGCAGGCAAGCTTTTCAAGCACGGGATTTTGTCTGGTTTCCATGTGTTTTTTTACAGCCTCTTCGTCAAAAGCAGTTGCGTCACGCTCTTCCAGGGTTATGGCTCCAGCCGGACACTCAGGAAGACAGGCTCCCAGGCCGTCACAATAACTTTCCGATAATAGCTTTGCTTTCCCGTCTACAAGCTGCAGGGCGCCCTCGTGACAGGCATCGACGCAAAGCCCGCAGCCGGTGCATTTTTCTTCGTCAATCTTAACAATTTTTCTTTTCATCTGAGGAAACCCCCTATAATATGTTTTGCTTGCGTCTTTTCTAAAGTTATTTTATTATATTGGAAACGTAAAATCGGTAGCCATGGTTACCAAAAACAAAGGTGAGTATAAAATGTATATGAAATGGATGAAAGTATTATCTAAGTGCGAATTGTTCAGGGGAATTAGCCCGGACGAATTGAACGTCGTGTTTGGATGCCTGAAGCCGAATGTAAACAGCTACGAAAAGAATGATTGGGTGGCCGTTGCCGGCGAAAAATTTACCGGTCTGGGAGTAGTCCTTTCCGGCGAAGTGGTGGTTGCCAAGGAGAACGCGGCCGGCAACCGGGTCATTATGGCGGTATGCGGCCCCGGGGAGATGTTTGGTGAGATGGCCGCTTTTTCAGGAGACGGCGTCTGGCCGGTAACGGTGGCGGCCAGGACAACCTGCACGGTAATGTTTCTGCCGGCTGGAAAGATCGTAGGCAACTGTGAAAATTCTTGCATGAGCCATAGACAGCTGATCACGAACATGCTTGAAATTGTATCGGGCAAAGCGCTCATGCTGCACCGGAAGGTAGAATACCTAGCAATAAAGAGCCTGAGGGAAAAGATCAGCACTTTTCTGTTAGAACAGTATAAAAGGACGGGCAATACCACATTCATGATGCCTTTGAAAAGGAACGAGCTTGCCGACTTCCTGAACGTTTCCCGGCCGTCACTTTCACGCGAGATGTCCAGGTTGAGGGATGAAGGTGTGATTGAGTTTCACAGGGATTCCATGAAAATCAAAGAGGTGGATGCTCTCAAGGGTATGTCCGTATAGCAGTAGGATTAGATAAAGGAAGTGAGCGGCCATCATATAAACCGCTCACTTTTCCGTTATACAGGTTTTCGGTAGACGGTGACTTAAAACCTGCGAGCCAGGGTTTTCACTATGTCAGCCCGGCTAATAATGCCGATGATAGAGTTGTTTTCTACGACAGGCACCCTATTTATATCATTATCTACCATTAAAGCAGCCACTTGTTCAATTTCCGTATCGCCGTCGACTGTGATTACGTCAGTAGTCATTATTTCCAGGGCCTTATTGGCGGCAAGCTTCTTAAAGTCCTCCCGGTATCTTTCCAGCCCGTTGATGTAAATAAAAGCACCCAGTATATTAACAAAACCTGGAGTTCTGGGGTTTGTTTCCTTGTGCAGCAGGTCTTCCTCGGTAACAATGCCTACTAAATTTCCTTCCTTATTTATTACCGGTGCCCCGGAAATGTTGTTTTCCGTTAATATTCCGGCTACTTCTTCAATGGTGGCATCCTCTTGCACGGTTATAACTTTTTTATTGTTTAGGAAAGTATACATTTTTGAGGGTACCCGGTGAGACCATAATATGGTAACATTTAAACATGAGATATTCGTCGAAAATAAAAGAAATACTTAAAATAAATTGGCCAGAGTTTGA
>NZ_JAKOAV010000057.1 GCF_029478095.1 Pelotomaculum isophthalicicum JI
AAAGAAGCTTTGAGAGAGCATCTGTCTTTGTCTGGGCAGAAACTGGAGGAGTTTATAAGTCAGTTTATTTCCTCTCTGCCCTCGTTTTTCAAGGATCGATTACAGCTTTCGGTCTGCGAAAGTTGAGTTATTAATTGTACGTAGTGCAGTTTTAGGTTGAATATTTCAGGGGCATCGAAATAAGGTGGTGATATTTTGATGGAGGGTTGTTAAATGCAATGGTTAAGTAAAAAGAATATGATTACTACAGTCTTTATCCTGATTCTTGTTACAATTTTTTGCTTATCAAAAAAATCAGGAATGCTTGAAAACCCAACAGCAGAGGGATTACGGGACTATATAGCTTCTTTTGGTGTTTTGGGACCTATTGTTTATATGACAATGTTTTCAGTAATCCCGGCAGGTTCAGTTATCGCAGTTGCAGGGGGAATGGCCTTCGGAATATACTTTGGAACCTTGTATACAATTATTGGGGCTATTATTGGTGCAACAGTTGCCTTCTATATCTCCAGGCTGTTGGGAAGAGGTGTAGTTGAAAAGCTTGTTAAAGGGAAAATGCAAAAATTTGAGGATGGAATTGAAAAGGGTGGTTTTCTTCTAATTTTAATTATGAGGCTTATTCCCATAATACCCTTTAATGTAATAAGCTATGGAGCAGGACTTACCAGAATTAAATATACTGACTACATATTCTCTACAATGATTGGTATTATCCCAGGGGTTGTTGTTTTTACAAACCTGGGGGACAAGGCATTATGCGTCAGATCCCTTGAATTTATGTTATCTGTTGGAATACTGGCTTTGATGGTTATAATGTCTATCCTCTTGAAGCGAAGATTTTCTTTTGAGGAGCTGCAAACTAGGTTTTACATGTACAGGATACAGAAAAAGTGAACTAACGCTAAGATCTGTTTTAAATAGGTTTTTAATAAACTGTTTTATAAAAAATTAAAGATTTGAAATTAATGGAGGGGCAACGATGAAAAAAGCATTATCCATAGTTTTAACGCTTTTATTTATTATGGTGTTATCAGCCGGATGTAATTCTCAGTCGGCAACCCAAAGCGCAACGACAAACAAGGAATTCAAATTGGGTGAACTTACGGACGCAAAGACCATGGTAGTAAATAAGGACAAGAAAGAAATCCAAATTCTAGCGGAAGTAAACGGAAAGTACTTAACAGAGTCAACCAGACATGGCGTAGTTTTTAAGGATGGAACGAACGGTGAAAAATCGGTTTTAAGAGGACTTGCTAATCAGTTTGATTTCTACAACGCTCTTATTGAAATAGGTGCCAAGCCGGGAAACAACATTTCATTAGATGACATGAAAAAAGCAGAAAAAAGCGTTGAAGGTTCTAAGCTTAATGTATTTGTTACATGGAATGGACTGGGCAAAGAAATACCCTTCAGCGATATATTAAAGGCAACTGAAAAGAGACCTATGGATATACGATTTGGTGGAAACCTTGAAAATGCAACGAACCTTAAAACAGGGTGCATTCTATGCTTGGATAGCTGTGCAGTTGGTATTGCAAGCGACGCTGCATTTAAAGCCAATGAACTTGAAATAAAAAAACAAGTTAAAATCACTGGCAATCCGGACGTTCTTCCGAAGGATGGAACTAAGGTTGCAGTAATATTCAGACTTGCAGATTAGTTAATAAGCGGCAGGTAAGGGATAATATCTCTTACCTGTTTTAATACTTATTATAACGGGGAGTTTTATGAAATTATTTGTGCTAATTTATAATGGATTTATATGGGGTCTGCTAGCAGCTATTATAGCCATTAACAGCCTTTGGCTCGACATGAGAATTAGCGTTGGTCTGATTATTCCGTTGGTAATATTGATTTCCATAATTGCTGGTTTATTGACCAGAAAGCAAGTGATCATAAAGAGAAGCTTTACTCTGGCGAATTTCATTTTATGCTTCATTCTGGCTTTTTTAGTTTTGGGAAGCAAAAGATTGACTGTTGTGCCTGCATCCATAATTAGAGAAAGTATAAAAATGACAAAAATTAGATTTTCTGTCATTGATCTAATTTTAATAATATCTTTAGCTTTAGGCCTAATTTTAATCTGGATATGGAGACCAACGAGCAAAAATTAAGGTGCATTCGTTACTGCAACAAATTAAAAGCAGAACTAATTACATCTTGAGGTTAAAACGGAGGTTTTTGCTTTGTGGTATTTGGCCTGGCGAAATACCGTAAGAAGACGAAGTCAGTCTATGCTAACTGTTATTATTACTGCTTTAACAATATTTATCTTTGTGATTGTTTTTTCGGTTTTCTTAATGATGCAGGAAGGATTGTCACTTTCCAGTAAACGTCTGGGAGTTGATGTCATTGTCCTTCCCGACCTGGCGAAGGCTGATGCATACCAAACCTTGTTCACAGCAAACCCGGCCAATGTTTATATGCCAAAATCCATAATTGAGAAGCTTTCTAACATTGAAGGCGTTGAACAAGCGAGTCCCCAGTTTTTCACCCAAACCCTTACGGGTGGATGCTGTAGTTATGGAGAAGAAATTCGCCTCGTGGGATATGATGAAAAGACCGATTTTATCTTGAAACCTTACTTTAATGAGCAGAATTTCGATAGATTAGAAGATGATCAAGTTATTATTGGTAGTAAGGTTGAAGCTCATCTGGGCAATGTAGTGGCGATTTTAGGAAAGCCTTTTACGGTTGTAGGAACACTTTATCCGACCGGGAGCGGAATGGATGGAACTATATACTTAAATATTGATGTAGCACGAAAACTGGCGCGAGACATTCCAGAACTACAGCATTTATGGAAGGATGCTCTACCAGATGATCTTATTTCTTCTATTCTAATTAAGACCCAAAATAGTACCAGTAAAACTGAAGTGGTTGATGAAATCAAGCAGTCCGGTCTGGGAGTGCAAGCTGTTGCAACCAGCGAAACAATTAATAATGCGAGAAGTCAAATAGATATAATCAGTAAAGTCATTTTTGGATTATGCCTTTCTTCGCTAATGATTACCGTTTTGTCACTTATTGGACGGTTTAATTCCCTGGCCAAAGAACGAAAAAGAGAAATCGGTCTCCTGAGAGCCATAGGAATACAGAAAAAACAGATATTCCAGCTTATTATGAGCGAGGCATGGCTTATGGCTTTTATCGGTGGAGTGCTGGGAAGTCTCCTTGCTTGTATCTGTGTTATTCCAATTCTGGGAATATTAGAAAGCGCATTTGTTTTACCATCTGGAATATGGACCTGGTCAACAGCTTTAAAAAGTGGATGTTTCGGCGTTTTAGTCGCAATATTGTTAGGCTTTGTTGCATCGGTTTACCCTGCATGGAAAAGCGCAAGTTTAGATCCTCAAGAGGCTATTACACAGGGAGCGCTAGAATAAATGGAAATATGCAAACTCCAAAACGTTAGCAAAAGTTACATGATGGGGGAAAAGGTTAGTCCACTACAAAATATTAATCTCGTGGTAAATACAGGTGATTTCATTTCCATAGAGGGTTCTTCCGGGATAGGTAAGAGTACACTGCTCTATGTTATGGGCAGTTTGCTGAAAATCGATGAAGGTAAGCTTTACCTGGATAACAAGGATGTCAACTCACTGACTGATCAGCAGCTAACTAATTTACGAGCAGAAAAGATAGGTTTTATCTTTCAGGAAAATAACCTGATTCAAGCACTTACATTACAGGAAAATCTTGAGTTTGCTCAAGCACTGGGTAAAAAACGCATAACTGATTCACAAGAAATTGTTACGTTGATGGAGCGCTTGGGACTATTAGAACGGAAGGATTATCTTCCAAATCAGCTTAGCGGCGGTCAGAGAAGGCGCGCTATGATAGCCCGTGCGCTGATTAACCACCCTTCCCTTATCCTTGCTGATGAACCAACAAATGATCTTGACGATTTCTGGGCTAACGAAATTGTCCAGTTATTCGTAGAAGCAATTAATAAGGGTTGTGCGGTTGTTATTGTGACTCATAATAACAAATGGGCAGCAGAAGCTACCGTCCAATATAGGCTGAAGTATGGGAAATTAGCTTTGCTTGACAAGTAACACCTGGGAAAATTAAACGTTTTTTAGGAGAGGCTAAAATGAAAAAGAACTTATCAAAGCTTATTCTGGGGACTGAGTTGCTCGCGTCATTGCTTATCTTGGGTTCAATTTTTATCTGGGCTCCTGTCTGTGATGGATTGCTTACTTTACAAAACGGCACCATGGTACATATGAAATGCTTTTATACTGGGCAGGTTTCCATTGTATTGGCAATAATCTTACTCTTTGCAGCTATTGTGGCTTTTTTCTCCAAAACGGATCATAACAAGCTCCAGTGGGTTATTATTGTAATTGGAATTATGATTATAGCAAATACTTTTGAATCGGTGATTGGTATTGGTATCTGTAAAAACACGGCAATGGCATGTCATGCTACATCTGCGTGGCTAAGGGGCAGCGGTGTTTTAGTTATTATAAGTGGCCTTTTTGATATCTTTGCTAATAGCAGTAAAACAAATAAACTTACTTTGTAAATATGATCTCAGGTATGATAAAGCACATGATGAAAATAAAAGCCCGAGGTGCAGTGTTTGCATTCGCGTTGCATTTTGTCTTCCCGGGCAGTAATTACAACATTTAACCAGGGAATTATCCTTTTGCAATGATAAGGAAGGGAGAAAAACTTATGCAACCGCAACAGGCTACTAAGATAGCCATGCGAGAAATGAAAGGAGGCAATAATTGCTGCCGGTCAATAGTTATTGCTGCCTGTCAGGTTTGGAACATAGGAATACCGGAAGGGGTTTTAGATGCTGCCGCTCTTTTCGGTGAGGGAATGCACTCGGGATGCTCCTGCGGTGCTCTCACCGGAATGATTATTGCTTCCGGTTTGAAGGCCCGTAGCCAGCCGGAGGCGAATGGCCAGCAGATCGCCAGCATCTGCATGACAGGTTCAAAATGACCTTTGGAGCTACCTGTTGCCGGGCTATCAAGAAAAAAAGGAGTCTGCTGGAAAAATTGGGCAACCGGGCCTGTATAGATCTCACCGGCAAAGCTGCCGCCATTCTGGTACAGCTTTGGGAGGAGTGGGGGGGAAATGGGCGAACGGCAAATGTTTTTACACGCTGATTCACGTATCGAGCCAGGCTTACTGAAGGAACTTGTGACAGTGGTTGAAAATGGTGCTGCATGGGGCTGCGCTACTTTGGAATTCGATAACCAGGCCATTTTCTATATTATATTGTCCTGGTTTTCCAACCTTCGTTCGCGCATATTTAACAGTTGCTATGGCGATCAGGCCGTTTACTGCCGCCGTAACTTCTATTACCAGATAGGCGGCTATCCCGATTGGCCGTTCCTAGAGGATGTAGAGTTTTCCAGGCGCGCCCGCTTGCGGGAAAGAGGCAGAATCATAACCGCGAAAGTGACCAGCAGTGCCCGACGTTTCGAAAAACAGGGGCGGGGGAAAACCCTGCTTTTGATGCAGTGGATCAAACTGCTTTTTGCGTTAGGATTATCGCCGCAAAAACTGATTATGTTATACCGGTAACAAGAATTTCGCCACAAAAACGTTTGGAGACCATGCGTAATGCGAAAAAGGCGGGATTACTGCTGGGAACCTGCCTGGAACCAGTTGAACCGGAACATAGCACGGAGGAACTCGTAGAAAAGATATTGATAACAAGAGAGGTTCATCCCGTCTTTAGTAGAGCGGCCCGTCGTATCAGCATACCGGGAAGTCAGTTGGAAAAACACGGAATGGCGAGCGAGTTGCGCATGACTCAGATTCTGGCGGTGGTCCGTCTGGCCATGGGACATGATGTGGCTGGTAATTGCACTCATGAACCCTGTGTTTCAGGAGCTATGGCGGGAGCGAATCTTCTATGGGCGGAAGCTGGTTCAAATCCGCGAGATATGGCTAGTGATACTGAAAATAGCAGGGGATTTAGCCCGGTTCGATGTCGGGAAATATTCAATGAGGCGGAATGGCCAATACTTGATGGACCTTCCCGTTTCTTTAGTAGAGTTGATTAGAATATAGGTCTATTCCCTTGTAAGGAGGATGCAATGAATGAAAAAAAACTGGTGGGATAACTGGTGGTTCAAATTATCATTGATTCTAGCGCTGGTATGTCTTTACTATTTGGTAGTGCCTTTCCACAACGCTATAAATCAGGCTGTGGCGGTGTTGTCCAAGGTCAATATCCAGGTTGCCAAGGATTATATACTATCATTTGGAGTTTGGGCTCCCATTATATCCTTTTTACTTATGGTTTTACAGTCAGTGGCCGCGCCACTACCTGCATTCATTATTACTTTTGCCAACGCTGGCCTGTTTGGCTGGGTTAAAGGCGCGATTCTATCATGGTCCAGCGCCATGGCTGGCGCTGCTTTATGCTACGCCATCGCCCGAGTATACGGCCGGTCTGTGGTGGAGAAGTTTACCACCCGGTCCGCCCTGCGTGAGGTGGATGTCTTTTTTGAACGCTACGGCAAGTGGGCTGTATTAATTGCACGCTTATTGCCTTTTGTATCTTTCGACGTAGTTAGTTATGCAGCTGGTCTTACATCAATGGGTTTTTGGGAATTCTTCTGGGCTACCGGATTGGGACAGCTTCCGGCCACCATAGTGTATTCCTACGTTGGAGATATGCTGGTTGGCAGCGTGAGAACTGTAGTATTTGGCCTTCTCCTGGTGTTTGCTCTTAGCGCTTTTGCTTTTATGTTCAAACAGATATGGCAGGATCGACATAAAATTAAAAATCAATCCTAAGATGGTTGTATGGAATGCGGCGCATGTGCAAAAAACTGTCCGTTTAATGCGATAGAAGTTAAACCGGGTGTTGGTTGTGCGCAAGCGATTATTAAGAGATGGCTGACTGAAACTGAGCCTAGCTATGACTGTTCAGGCGGCAGCGATAGCAACGGGTGTTGCTAAATAAATATCAGAATAACCCGACATAATAAATAAGGATTGTTTATAAAAGCGACATGCCCATCATTATACTTGACATATAGTATAGGGGGGTATACTATATAATTATAGTTTAAAGGTGGTGCTGACTGTGAATGATATTGAGAAAAGGCCTTGCTCCAGTTGCCTAAGCGCAAACGGAGAAAAAATCAGAAGCTGGCGTGATGAAAAAACCGTGCAGGAACTTACCAATCGCCTCAATCGTATTGAAGGTCAAATAAGGGGGATCAAGCGAATGATTGAGGAAGGTGTTTACTGCGACGACATATTAAACCAGATATCTTCCGCCCAGTCGGCATTAAACGGTGTTGCTAAACTGCTTTTAGAAAAGCATATGAGATTCTGCATAAAAGAGCAAATCATAGCCGGCGACGATAAGGTTATTGATGAGTTGATGAATACTATTTTCAGGATGATGAACAAATAACGGGGGGCTCCTTGTTAGAGATATGCTGAAAAAAGAATCATTCAAAATTGCGGGGATGTCTTGCGCAGCATGTGCCGCAAGAATAGAAAAAAATTTCAAAAATCTGGAAGGCGTTAACCAGGCTAATGTTAATTTTGCCGTGGAAAAAGCCACGGTTGAATATGACGACAAGCTTGTCGATCCGCAAAAGTTTGAGATTCTCGCGGAAAAGCTGGGCTATGAAGTGATCAGGGAAAAAGCGGCGGAAGAAAGCAAGGTCGACCTTGTGCTCAAGGGTATGACCTGTGCCGCTTGTGCAGCCAGGATTGAGAAAAAACTCAGCAGACAGAACGGAATTATCAAAGCCGCTGTTAATCTCGCGACGGAAAAAGCATCAGTGGAGTATGACCCGGCAGAAATAAAAGTTTCAGATATGATTAAAGCAGTGCAGTCTTTAGGTTATGACGCTGAGAAAGCAGAGGATGCGGCAAGGGACCGGGAAAAAGAGCTCAGGGAAAAAGAAATACGAACCCTTCAGATTATCCTGGTCATCTCCATTTTGTTGAGTTCTCCTTTGTTGTTGGCGATGGTATTGATGATCGCCCACCTTGAGACTGCCTGGCTGGCCATACTGCATAACCAGTATTTTCAGTTGGCCATTGCCACACCCATTCAGTTCATCGTCGGATTCAGGTTCTATAAATACGCGTTTTATGCTTTGAGAGCCAAGAGCGCCAATATGGATGTACTGATTTCCATGGGTACGTCAGCGGCGTATTTCTATAGTCTGTACAATGTTTTCTTCCAGACTGCGCCGGAAGGCATGATGAAAGACCTGTACTTTGAAGCGTCGGCAATACTTATCACCCTGATTTTCTTGGGAAAATACCTGGAGGCTGTGGCAAAAGGAAAAACCTCCGAGGCGATCAAGAAGCTGATGGGCTTGCAGGCTAAAACCGCGAGGATAATCCGTGACAGTGTGGAGCAAGATATTCCGATCGAAGAAGTTGAAATAGGAGATATCGTTATTGTCAGACCCGGTGAGAAAGTCCCTGTTGACGGAAAGATTACCGAAGGAAATTCGTCCATTGACGAATCCATGCTTACCGGAGAGAGTCTGCCGGTCGAGAAAAAAACAGGAGACTTGGTGATCGGCGCCACTATAAATAAATATGGAACATTCAAGTTTGAAGCGACAAAAGTAGGCAAGGATACGGCACTTTCACAGATTATCAAAATGGTGGAAGACGCTCAAGGTTCAAAGGCCCCGATACAAAAAATCGCCGATCAGGTTTCAGGCGTTTTTGTACCGGTTGTTGCGGGGATTGCCGTCCTGACATTTGCGATCTGGTACTTTGGCAGCGGTGACCTGACCAAGGCAATTATCAGCGCGGTTGCCGTGTTGGTGATTGCCTGTCCTTGCGCGTTGGGACTTGCCACCCCCACAGCCATCATGGTGGGCACAGGCAAAGGCGCTGAAAACGGCATACTCATCAAAGGCGGAGAACACCTGGAAACGGCTTATAAGCTGAACGTTGTCGTAATGGACAAGACAGGCACCATTACCAAGGGACAGCCGGAAGTTACAGATATTATCGCGTTGGGACAGTTAAATAAAAATGAACTGTTGAAAATGGCGGCCATAATAGAAAAAAGGTCCGAACACCCGATCGGAGTAGCTATTTTCGAAGAAGGCAAAAAGATGTTCGGCAACATACCAAACCCCGATAAGTTTGAGGCTATCCCAGGCAGAGGCGTTATGGCTGAGGTTGAAGGAAACATATTCCATATTGGAACCCGAAAACTGATGAACGAAAAAGGTATTGACCTGGGGAACGTTGAGCCTACCATTGCAAAACTTGAGGATGAAGGTAAAACCGCCATGCTCATGTCAAAAAACAATGCCGTACAAGCTGTTATCGCCGTCGCAGACACCTTAAAAGAAAACTCGAAAGAGGCCATTGAGGATTTGCAGCGGATGGGTATTGAAGTATATATGATTACAGGTGATAATCAGAGGACTGCGCGCGCCATCGCCAGGCAGGCAGGGATTACGAACGTTTTGGCGGAAGTCCTGCCCGAAAACAAAGCGGAAGAGGTTGAAAAGCTGAAAGCTGAAGGGAAAGTGGTCGCCATGGTTGGGGACGGAATTAATGACGCGCCCGCGCTTGCTACCGCCGATATAGGCATGGCCATCGGCACGGGGACGGATGTGGCGATTGAGGCCGCGGATATTACCTTGATGCGCGGAGACTTGAGAGCGATAGCGGCGGCCATACGTCTTTCCCGTAAAACGATGAATAAAATCAAACAAAACATGTTTTGGGCGTTTTTTTATAATGTTATCGGCATACCTTTCGCGGCATTGGGATTTTTAAATCCGATGATCGCCGGCGGCGCTATGGCGTTCAGTTCCGTATCGGTTGTGACGAACTCACTGAGCTTAAAGAGGTTTAATCCAAATAAAAATTATTAAAATGGAGGTTATAGTTATGTCAAAAGAAGTTAAAACTTTAAATGTCGAGGGAATGTCTTGCAGTCACTGCGAGCACAGTGTAAAGAAGTCAGTGGGGGCTCTGGCTGGAGTAGACAGCGTGGCTGTGGATTTAGTAGGCAAAAAGGTTACAGTAGAGTATGATGCTGAGAGGGTAGATCTTGTTGCCGCTCAGTTTCCCTATCGGGAAATGAATAGTTTTTTCTTGCCAAAGGGGGCGGTAATCTGAGACAATAATTGACGTGTGCAGCCGGAGGTTGCGCCGACAATCATTATGTCAGGAGCAGCG
>NZ_JAKOAV010000058.1 GCF_029478095.1 Pelotomaculum isophthalicicum JI
ATTATAACACATTACGCAAAATTACGCACTATTTATCGGAGGGAATTTGACATTTTTCCAATAAAAAAAGCCCTATTTTCAAGGCTTGTAGAGATTTCTATATAGGTCGCAAGTGTCAAAGACCCGTATCTACCGCATCTAACTTACATACACCCGGTAAATATTTTTCGGCCAGGGTTGAAAATAACACTGGTTCAAAAATAACTTTGACTCCCCACAAATTTTTAGTTATAATATTAGTTGCATTTATAAAAAATGATTTCTCCAAGCGGGTGTAGCTCAATGGTAGAGCATCGGCCTTCCAAGCCGAGTACGTGGGTTCGATTCCCATCACCCGCTCCATTTTTTATAGGATACTATTTTAATTTGTTGTGTGACTGGAAGCATAAGTTTGCCAAATGGCAGACTTATGCTTCCTTTTTAATAGAACGAAAGCCCGCAGCAAGAAATTTAGCCTTGATAACCCAGTAATCATGTATTCGCACGATATTATTGTATATGCTCTTATGCCTTCCTCATATACCGGGAAGCATTGATCTTCGTGGTGTTTCGGGGAATGGTGCATAAATCTTAAATCAAAGGCTCGCGGCAGGCTTATGCTTCCTAAACGGGCTTTCGGTAGACTTATGCTTCCTTGACCCTCGTCCTGCGTTTACCCAACATTTTTAGCCTCCTCGTTTTTCCCTTATCTATCGAATACGCCTATTTTTAACCATCCGACACGCACACAAAAAAAAAGAGTAAGGACGTGGATTAAATCCTACATCCTTATTTTTAAAGGCTTTGGTGTCGGAGAAGCGACATTATTTTATCACAACTTTGTAAAGTGGGATGAATAAATACATATTTACTGGAAGCAATGGTTTTCGTCCATTGCTTTTTTTGATCAAGAGAAGGATTCAACATTGTAAACCGCGTTAATGTAGCCTATGATGTTAGTCCTTAACCGTTTGTGATCATGGCCTAGAGATTAGAAGGAATTACCTATCATTTAGAAAGAACTTCGTAAATACTCGTCGCCACTTTGAAGTTAACACCCAGAGCATCGAAGTGAGCCTGGCCGCAATCTATCTTACGGTTCTCAGTTTCTCTCCGCCCGTCGCGGTCATGTGTACTTTTGGTCTCGCGGACCAGGTAGAGCTTATCGTCGTGTTCCGTAACGACTGCCCAGTCGGGATTGTAGTCTCCTAATGGTGTCGGCACGACGAACCAGCGTGGCAGCTTGCAATAGAATTTGACGTTCTGGTCCGTATCCAGCTTCTCCGCGATTTCCCGCTCCACCCCTGAATCAAAAGGAATGTAGTCGTACGGGGTACGGTCGTCTTTGCTTTGCACTTCGTACAGGCGGGATAGGTATTCTTCGATCTCCTTTTCTTCAAATTCATATTAATGGCTTGGAATCTATCAATTCGATTTTTATCTGATAGGCTTTCATATGCTTTCCCGATTTCCTTTCCGGTTATTCTACTGAAATGTTCATCAATTTTTCACTTGATGGCTATTCTTTACCATATTGTTCATTTTAAAATAGAGAATTATGGCAATCAATTCTATACCGCAGGTGAAAGCAATAATAAATCCTATTTTGTTCATATCATACAGCAATCCCATCAGTGCCGCTCCACCAAGCAAAGCCAAGCCATAACTGGTGTTAAAAACCCCATAGCCGGTACCCCGTTTATTAAAAGGTGTAATATCTGCTATGGCTGAACGCATTACAGTTTCATGAGTACCCATAACAATGCCAAAAACGATCATGCCAATAACGATGAGTATTGTTGAATGGCTCAAGGTGAGGAATGGCAAAAACAGCGTGATGAACGGAATTGCCATCAAAACCAGAAGACCTCCAGTTCTCATTTCCGTCCTAATTTTTAATCGATCATAAGCTTTGCCAATAAACAGCGCTGTAGCAGCATCGACAATCATGGCTACTGAATACAGCAGAGTTATGTTTCCGTCTGACATCAGGTTATTCGCTTTCAAGTGGTAACCCACTGTGCTGAAATTGACAAATCCCAACGTACAGAAAAACGTAAAGGCTGTATAGATCCAAAATATCGGCTTAAGGTGCTCTGAATAAAACTCTTTTTTTACAACAGCAGGTATAAGATTGTCGCGTTTAATCCTCCTGTAGGCATATATCAGAAATATCATCAGAATTGCGAATGGAACAAATAACGCTTTATACCCTAACTGGTACTGTGCAATGCCGTTCTTCCCCGTAAAATAAAACACCATAGTAAAAATAAGGGGTCCGATAAATGCTCCAATCTGGTCCAAAGCTTCCTGAAGGCCGAAGGCAAACCCAACCCCGACTTGATTTTCTGCAACTCCGGAAAGGATTGTATCCTTAGCAGGACTTCGCAGCGCTTTCCCGATTCGCTCCATCAAAATAAGAACAACAAGAATATTCCAGTTCATCGTAAATCCTATCAGGGGTACAATCAAAAGCATACCGTAGCCTAGGAACATAAAAAGCCAGTATCTGCCGCTCTTATCGGATAAAACTCCGGCAACGAGTCTTAGAAAATATCCAAGGAACTCACCGATACCAAAGACCAGACCGACCTGAGCAGCGCTGATTGTCAGTAAATTTAAGTACTGACTGTTGGCGCTTCTTGCAGTCTCATAGACCACATCCCCCATCATACTGATAATACCGAATATGATGATCACCGTAACAGCCGGGGTAAAACGATTTTTGGATTGAGTACTCATAAGCTAATAACCTTTCCTTGTGTTCCTTATGGCTTTATTTCAAATCTATGTAATCTACAAATTCTTCATATAATCCGTTAACGAGGCTCCAGGCAGTTTACGCTGCTTTTGCAGCATATTTGCCCATATTGCATTGCCTTGAGCTTCGGTTATCAGGCCGCCATGTAAGGCTTCAACCAAAATATCCGCCGTTGTAATGTGCTGCAGCCCATACTTTTTAACATACGGAACAATATCACGAAGATTATTGCTCGCCACTATGCCGTTATTTTGTTTGGCTAAAACAATTGCAGCAGCTTCCCCGCGCCCAATCACCCTAAAGCCTTGCTCTGGATTTGAAGTCAATGATATGTAGAGCATATGTTCTTCAGTGCCGGCCATTATCTGCCCTATGCTGACATATCCGGAACCAATAAGTGTATCGGTCTTCTGCTTCAAATGCGGGACGAATGGTTTTGACAACTCATCATAAACCTGCTGGGGAACAATGATTTTGCCGCCGTAAAGCTTGACCAATATATTCTCATTCCCTACCCATAAGAACGCAGAAAGGCAGTCAGTATCAATAAACAGCTTATTAGTCATATCTTTCTACCTCTGCTGCGTCAAGGCCGTAGACAATATCCGGCCGGAAGGCATCCATCAAAAGTTCTTCATATTTGCCATCAGATATAATATCTTTTTCTTTAAGCTCTTCTGCGAGCTTGATGTAGTCGCCGGTTGTCATATACCGCTTATTTTCCGGCAAAGGCAGGTAAAGAGAGGCATCATAACCAAGCCTTAAGGCAGACTTAATTACATTGGATTTCATGGTCTCAGCAAATTCCCTGCTGATATATCCATCGTTAATCAAGCGAAAAAGCGTGGCCTGCCTGCTCATTTGAAAATACTGTTCAATCTTTACCACATCTTCGGCTGCTAAAGTCATAGGTTTTTTCTTTAAAACATCTGTTATAAAGGATTTTAGGGCATCATAGGGCGCTAAAAAATATGATGCAAAAGCATCTGCTTCTTTTTCAGTCTCTGGCTTGTCTGCCTCAATATTTTGTTCACAGACAGTGCTTACGAACCCATCCTGTATAAATAGATGGTATAACTCATGTGCTGCGGAATAGCGTTGCCGTCCATAAGAAAGAGTGGAATTAATAGCCATAACCATATCGTCAGCTGACTTTATACACATGCCGCTGATGCGTTCCGAAAAAGGATAAAATATCAAGGTGAAATTGTCCAATCTTCCCAGAATGGCAAAAATATCAAGGGGAGACATGGCGTCCTCCCCCAGACGTTTTCTGAGCATCACGGCTTCGGAATTTAATTCAATCTTTTCTTTCACGAATGTGCCACCTCTAATAGCTGCCGCATTTGCTTCAAATTCAAAGCAATTTTATTAATATCGGAAATTGCGGCCAGATCGTCTTTGCTGATCGACGCAGCTCTAAAAGCAAACTGCAAGTGCTTTATATCATCATTCCCATCTGATAGTTCGTCGAGAGTACAGCCGAATAAACAACAAGCCTTCTCTAATGCGTCAACGCTTAGCTGCCTCTCTCCTTTTTCACATTTGGAAATGTAACTTTGATCTACATTTAAAAAAGCAGCTAACTGCGCCTGATTTAAACCGCTTCTTTCCCGCAAAGTTTTTAGTCTATTCCCTATGCCATTTATAGCGATCATTTATTTTCACTCCCTTCTACGTATATTATATGTCCTCGCTGTCATAAAATAAACATTTATTTTTATGTTTTTTATGACAAGGTAGAGGACAAAATATTTTCTAAATTGATCTATTGGTAGTTTAGCCCTGCCCGTAGTCATATATCGCTTGTTTTCGGGCAAAGGCAGGTAAAGAGAGGTATCATAACCAAGCCTTAATTACATTGGATTTCATTGTCTCAGCAAATTCCCTGCTGATATATCCATCGTTAATCAAGCGAAAAAGCGTGGTCTGCCTGCTCATTTGAAAATACTGCTCTATTTTCACAACATCTTCTTCTGACAAATTCGAACAAATAGGGCCAAGGCTTGGTTAAAGCTATTTCCTAATATTGGTATAATCACATCACCTGCAACTAGTTTAAATCAAATCTTCTTCAGAAATAGTAGTTACGCTTCAACCTTATCAGAATAATGGTTATATCGGGCCCCAATTTTCTTATATTGCCTTCTTCCTGTTTTTTTACAATGAAAGTCTCTGGTCATATATTCCGTAATATTTGCTGCTTCCAACAACCTAGAAGCTCGTCCATCATTTGAGTATAGATAATTACATATTTTGGCCCAAATACGTTGTATTTCAAGAAATTCTTTGTAATGCTTTTGGACGTTACTGTGATATTTCTCTAATTCAATTGCTATATTCATAAATTCCTTCCTATTAAAGTAATTACACAATTTAGGCAATGTTTCACCTAGCTGTTGCCTCATCTGTTCAATTTTATCTTCGTAGACATTTCGTTGTGTTATATATAGCAGAAGTGGTTTGTATCGAATCCAGCCAATACAAGCATTGTAGAAGCGGGTTATAATTTGCTCTGAATCTGCTTTAACGTATCGAAGGTTGATAGGCAATACTCCATCAAGCAAATGATTATAGGTAGAAAATCCGTCATGGAATGTATAACACGGTACCCGGATCACCTTGTGTTCGCTCAGACAGGTGCTTAAAAAAGTGTCTTCACCACGTGCACCGGGCGGATTATAGAATGGCTTGACTCTAAGGAGATCGGTCAGGTTAATACAGAGGTTCCCTCCGGAAATAAATTTACAATGATTGACTTCCTTAACCTCCTTTGTTACATCGCTGGTGAGCACCTGCGTATCGGCATAAGTAATACTGCCATTATTCATTATCATTCGTATTGAATCCCAATTAATGATATCGTTGCTTATAGCTTCTATAAATGTAGCAAAATCCTTCTCAGTCAGAACGCTGTTAAATTCCACATACGGAATGGGGGATACATACCCACAATGATAGCCATGAGTGATATCAGCCTGTCTTATATAGCGCAAGTGAGTTTTTATAACATGCTGACCACTCCATACAACGTTCGGGCGTGTCCTGGTTACTGCCAGTGGATATTCGTCATCATCCAGGAAAATAAGATAATCTATGTTGTTTTTTATCGCAGTATAAAGGATAGAATTACGCTGGGCTGCATATCCACTTCCAAAAATCCAAGTTTCTTTTTTATCGATAACATTTTTCCGCACAAGATGCTGGACTTCCGCTTTCATCTCATCTTTACCTATAAAATAGGTATTATCTATCAGATCAAGCACTTCTTGTTTTATTTCAGTATAATCTTGTGGTTTGGTATTTGAATACTTTAAATCATAAGCAACTAAAAGGTTTAGACCGATATCTTTTCTTTCAGCCAAACCACATTCCCGCCAGTTGTAAACATAACTTTTTAAAACCTTTCGAAAGCTCTTACGTCCTGTTGCAAAACCTATTCCTACTTGAATGTTTTTGTTCAACATCATCAACCTCCCCAACCATTATTAAAAACATTCAATAAAGAATAAGAATCGTTAAACATCTGATATGGAAATTTAGAACAAAACCGCTGTCAATCCACCCCTTTTCTTAATTTACTTGCATATTTTCGCATATCTCTGCTGGTTCGAAGATGTCTTCTCAATCGCCTGAATATTTCCACCAGTTTTATTAATTTGATTTAAAAATAACGTTCCAAGAAGTAGCCTGTCTTTTAATGGAATTCTATTCCAGACATAACCCTTAAATAAATCTCTGACCAGAAATATCTCGTCTTCTTGAAGGTTATAAGTTTCTTTTATAGCTTCGTCCAATAATTCATTAACATCAACCACGACAAACACCCCCTTTATCATCATTATTAACATTGTTGTTATCAACATTGTACTACTATTCCGCATATTGTCAATCATACAAAAAGACCGCCAATCAAGGAGCATTTATCCTCAACTGGCGGTTGCCATGTTCCCCTAATTCTCAATTTCAACCTCTACACCTGACTTAAATTCCACCGTCAGCCTGTCCTCAAATACCGTTACCTTCTCCACAAGCCGCCTGACCAGCTTATCATCAAACTCTGTAACCACACCGCTTTGCCCCCGCAGGAATTAGTTCATTTCTGCAATACGCTGGCGTCTGTTTTGCCGTTCGGCATTGTGTACCATTGTGTTTTGCTTGATTTCCCGCAGGCGGTAGATTTCGTCCGCTACCTTTTCATAGTCGGCTTTTGAGTGAGCAAGGCGCAGCAGCTCCTCTTGCAATTCATTGAGCTTGGCATCAATATCACCGGTCTCTTTATCGTATTCCACAGACAGCACCGTCTCTATATTCTGCTTCAGCGTTGCCATAAATCCATCCCGATCAGCAATAACCAGATTGATCGCTTTGGTTATTGCATTCTGCAGTTCGCCGTTTTGAAAACGGAAGGCAAAGCCCATCTTGACGTTCTGACTGAGTGACAACGACTCCTGCTGGGCTAGCGACGCCATGATGGTAAGCAGAATCTCACCCTTGCTATCCAGCGTGTTGATATTCTCTTTCTCGAAAAACACGGGAATGCCGTTTATGAATTCAAATTCAGCGGCTCCGCTGTGGGATACGGTAATCCGCATGATAACCTGCCGCATCATCTCACCGTCGATTTTATCCGGTGTCTTTTGTAAAGCGGCAAGCAGCTTCTCGGTCTGGTATTCAAAATCATCCACTGTTACTTGTGAGTATACATACTCTGCTTGCTTGAACGGGTCCGCAAAGCGCTGTTCAATCTGTATCCGCGGGGCAGGCGGTTTTTCCTTTAATGCCGCAATATCCAAGGTACGGATAATTTCCATGAAGGATGTTTCCAACACCGTTTCAGGTATCATCGGGCTGTTGCAGCACAGGCGACCCTTCACAATGCGCCGGCGGCATCTCCAGCGTTCCTTGCCGTCATCTTGGTAACGCCGGTATTCGCTGCCGCACTCGTTACAAAAAATCTTACCCTCAAATGGTGATATCTCTGTCTTGTCATCAGCAAAATAATTCTTGTTTCTGCCCAGCGATGTGTGTCTGCGCTTTATGCCCAGCTTATCCCCTGCTGCCTGCAGCGACATACCGCCTACATACTCTGTGAACAACCTTCTGACCTGCAGGGCTTTATTATCATCAATTACTGCTTTACCGTTTTTAATGCTGTATCCGTAGGGGGTATGCGCCATTCACCTCACTATCCTTTCCCTTAAAACTAAACCGCATTTCAATTTGAACCCCAGCTCGACCGGAGAAAATACCGTAATCCCGCTGACAAACCTTTCAAACAGCCCATTGTCAAATTCCTCGATAATACCGCCATCCTTGGCCAGGTATTTATAAAGCTCCTCTGCTTCAGTAACTGCGGATTGTTCACCGGCTAATGAATTTAAAAACGCAGTTTTCTGTTCCTTGAGTCTGGCCGCTTCCAGTTCCGCTTCCATCTTTTCATAGGCGGCAACGTCCTTAGCTGAAAGGAGCCCGTTAGGTCCCCGTTTGCTGTCGAGAAACGCCTTGCGGTTTCCCACACCTTGGCTCTTTTCTCCCGCAGTTCTAAAATTTTGCTCATTTATGAATCCCTCCTTAAAATCTCAAGAGGTCAAGCCTCTTTTCCAGCGCGGCGATGTCTGTTCCGCTGGGTTTTTCCTGGCGTGGCAGTTTGGCTAGAAGCGAGTTGACCACCGCCATTTTGCTGAAGATTACTCCCTCGCTGGCTGGAACAGCGTTGCTCTCCGGCATAAACATGATCTGATCGGCAAAGCCCAGCTCCACCGCTTTTTTAGCATTGAACCAGCTCTCCGCGTCCATAAGGTGCGAGATCTTGGCTCTGGAAAGGCCGGTTTTCAGCTCATAGGCGTTGATGATGCTTTCCTTGACCTCGCTTAACATGGCGATGGCCTTTTCCATCTCCTCCGCGTCGCCATAGGCTATGGTCATGGGATTGTGGATCATCATCATGGAGACTGGGGACATTAAGACTTCACTCCCCGCCATGGCAATAACCGAGGCCGCGCTGGCTGCTATGCCGTCGATTTTTACGGTGACTTTGCCTGGGTAATCCATCAGCAGGTTGTAGATTTGGCTGGCCGCAAAAACATCACCGCCCGGAGAGTTGATCCAGACGGTGATGTCGCCGCTTTCGCTAAACAGCTCTGTTTTAAAAAGATGCCGGCATCAGCCAGCTTGGTCATGTTACCGTTGATAAGGTAAAGATCACCACCCAGTTCCTCAGGTATGCGGTTTAAATTTTCCAGTTCCCTAATGTCATTGGCGGACATCCAGCCGTTTTGCCGGCCGATCGCATAGCCGTTCATCCGGCTCTGGTAGTCGCCCCGCAGCAGCCCGTCCACATTGAATTTGATGAAGAAATCCCCTTTTTCAGATGGTGATAAAAGCGCCCTTTGCATGGCCTGCTCCCAGCGCACTACCCAGGGGTCTAAGGTGTATTTCACAAATTCCAGGCTCTGCTGCTCGATATTAGAAAAGCTGGACTTCTCAAGGTCGCCGATCATATGCGGCGGTATCCGGAAAATCCGAGCGATCTCATTGATCTGGAATTTTCTTGTCTCCAAAAACTGGGCCTGCTCGGGCGGTATGCCGATGGGCTGAAACTTCATTCCTTCCTCTAAAACCGCTATCCGGTGCGCGTTGCCGCTGCCCTGGTAGACTGCGTTCCAGCTTTCCCTGATTCTAGCCGGGTCTTTTACTACTCCGGGATGCTCTAAGACTCCGCCGGGGCTGGCGCCATTGGCAAAGCACTTGGCACCATATTCCTCGGTAGCGATAGCCATGCCGATAGCGTTCTTGGCCATGGCGATAGGTGAATAACCCACCAGGCCGTCGAAGCCGAGCCCGGGAATATGCAGGACATCCTCCGGCCTTAAGATTACATACCCGCTATCCTTCCGGTATTCGTAATAGAGCTGCCCATCAGTTGTCCTGTCCACCGTCACCCTATCCGGCAGCAGGGGGTAAAGGGCCAGCACCCTACCGCGGCCATCCCGGATAATCTGGGCATAGGCGTTGCCCCATAACAAAAGATGACTCATAAGTGTCTCACGGAACACAAACGAAGTCATCTCCGGATTAGGCTCGTCATGGAGCAGATAATATAGCTGGTGGCTGGCTGCCTTCTCCTTGCCGCCGGCTGTGTACTTATATACATGCAGCGGCAGGCTGGCGATGGTTTCCGCCAGGATCCTGACACAGGCGTATACCGCGGTGGTCTGCATGGCGGTTCTTTCGTTCACACTCTTGCCGCTTGAGGTGCTGCCGAAGAAAAAGCTGTAGGTACTGCCCCACAGGCTGTTTTTCGGCTTATCCCTTGCTTTGAACAACCTAGGAAATATG
>NZ_JAKOAV010000059.1 GCF_029478095.1 Pelotomaculum isophthalicicum JI
ACTCTAGGTAGCCATTTCTTATGATATGCTTTATTTAATTCCGTCTGTTTGGCCCATGTAATCTTATCTTTTTGTAGTCATTTATCTCTGGCAGACTTGGTTCAAATATTGTCAGCGGCAACACTATATGACTCCCCCAAATGGGGAAAAGTAAGAATTGGCATAATACTCTCCTTATACGGCAAAAATGCAATTTCCGTGGCAGTCTATATCTCAATAAACACACGGTAATTGTAACACACTATACCATCCGACAGTATTGTTTTACTGTAAATTTCTTTAATTCCGGACTCTGATTAGGAAGGCATGGATGGCAATGGGGCAAACTATTGCATTTAAAAGGAGATGTATTGACAGGAGTAATAAGCTTGTTGGTGTTGTAGCAATAATAATCAAGTAATATGCAATCTAAAGGCAGGTAATCTAAACGATATGCCTGCCCTTAGAATATTATTACCAATTCATCCTTTTAGTGGACATAACTCTGCGTCCCAACAAAACTAGGTACAGAGTTCCTTGAATTATTAATTATTATATCTGCTATACGCGATTATTTTGTTCTTGTACTTCTCTGTTAATTCCTCAGCCTTGCTTCGTGATATTCCCTGGGCTACAACCTTAAACAACGCTTTTTCCGAATCGGGTAGGATGAGAGCCCACGCATCATCCGTCAACACTTTAATTCCATCGATTAGTTCAGTATTCTGATCTTTGATCTCTTCCATTAAACAACGCATAACGCGTCCTTTTGCTTCAAAAGGACAGATAACATCTCTCATACTGATGTAAAATTCAGGTAGTTCTTCGATGAAACTATGCAGGTTAGTACCTGTTTTAATCAGGTATTCCATAATGGAAACCAAAGAGTAAAAACTATCGTAATGAACCTGAAGTGAATTATTTTTACCAACTTCCAGCAAAGAACGGGGAACTGCTTTTGTCCGTACAACCGAAACTCCCGCCTCCTCCATCATATTATCAAGGATTGATGGAGCCGTTACAGGAATAGCGATAGGGGAACGATTCTTCAAGGTTGTCAACGTTTTGAGTACTAAAAGTTCCTCCTCAGATAAAACTTTCCCCTTTTCTGTCACTAAGCGCATATTTTGACCACTGGTATCCAACTCAATGCCCAGATCCGCCTTGTTGTCCATTACTACCTTAGCCAAAGGAGTTGTGCCGTTAAGAATCCCCATTGCTTCACAACCAAGACTGTCCAACAATTGTGACAGGATGGAGACAACCAGCGGACTACTGCAATGATAAACCACCTTATATCGCCGGGCATAGAAAATTCCCAGGTCTACGCGGGAAAGAATCTCCTCCAGGTAATGTTTGACCGTTGCGGGTACCTGTTCTAACAGACCTAACTGAGAAACGTTGGGCCTGGTAAAGTCCTCTTGCAGATACGCATTTTCTATCTTTCGCTCCATGTCTTTATCGATCGGCAATCCTTCTCTGTCAAAAAATTGGACACAAACTGTTTTTACCCCTTCGCCACCCCCCTGACGTATATGAATAGCCCCGTCACTGTGAGAATGTCGACACTCAAAACGGGCAATCGGTGTAACTGTTGTTCCGATATCACGCACTTTTACCCCTGTAGCCAGCAAACTGGAAATAACAGAAAATTTAAGAATTTTGTTATAATAATCTTCGTCACAGCTTACACACACCGTCACTCCCAGGCGAAGGCGGGAACCATAGGCTGAAGCTACTTTGCCGATGAATTCCGGCGTTAATTCCCAATTAGGTATTCCACTTATTCCATCTGAACCAAACAAACTGCTCGACACAGATCCACCCCAAATTAATGAAGATGATTGCACCGTTCCAGCCGCGATCGTTTTCTCAGGCCATATTTTTACACCTGGCTTGATGACGGCTAAATCTTTAACTACAGTTTTTTCGCCGATTACCGCATTATCATATACACGGCTGCCCGCGCCTATATATATTCCATTGCCAAGAGTCGCCCCGCTCAAACTCACGGCTTTTCCCAGATAGTTATGATTCCACATCACGGTATGCTCCGTATACGCGCCCTCACACACCCGATTATATCGGCCCATAATGGTATAAGGTCCGATGACCGCCCCAGGATCAATAATCGTTCCCCGGCCAATATAGGAAGGGCCTTCTATCTTAGCGTCAGCAGGAATTTTTATCTCTTCTTCAAACCACATGCCCGGCGCTTCCTCAAAACCATTGACCGGCAACTGAATTTCTCCCAGGAGCATATCAAATTGGGCTTGCCGGTATTGAGAATGACTCCCTATATCCGACCAATAACCCTGAGCCACAAATCCATATAAATCCTGTTCCCGTTCCATCACCAGCGGAAACAAGTCCTTGCTGAAATCGTATTCTTTTTCCCTGGGGAATAATTTTAAAATCTCCGGTTCCAAAACGTATATTCCTGTGTTAACGGTATCACTAAAGACCTCACTCCAGCTGGGTTTCTCTAAAAAGCGGATGATCCTCCCGTCCTCCTCGGTCATAACCACGCCATATTCCAGTGGTACGTTTACCTTAGTTAGAACCAGAGTTCCCATAGTTTGTTTCCGGCGGTGAAAATCGATAGCCTGGCTTAGATTAAAATCAGTCAAAGCGTCACCGCTGATTACGACGAACGTGTCGTCCAAAAATTCTTCCGCGTTTTTGACGCTCCCTGCTGTCCCCAGGGGAGTGGTTTCCTCAAAATAGGTTAAATGTACACCATACTCTGCGCCATCACCAAAATGGCTCTTGATTACTTGCGGTAAAAACTGAAGTGTCACGGCAATATTGAAGATTCCGTGTCTTTTTAACAGTTCAATAATATACTCCATGCATGGACGACCTAAAAGAGGCACCATTGGTTTCGGTTGAAAACATGTGAGGGGGCATAATCTCGTTCCTTTTCCGCCGGCCATGATAACTGCTTTCATGTCAAAATCTTCTCCTTTCGTACAGAAAGTAGGCCATTTAAACCGATTTTTGATCAGTTATAGTAGCTGCCTGCGTAAGAGCGCTTTTCTCCGTCTCTCTATCCATCGCCTTTAGGTAAACCCCGATAGTATGTTCGGCGATGTTGTGCCAATCGAATCTGCCAATTTCCTTTCTGGCTATATCCGCCATGGCATGTGCCAAATCCTCATTTTTGATTATTTCAATCACCTGACGGCTCAAGGAAGCAGCATCTCCCGGTAACATTTTTAGTCCGTTATGGCCATGCTGAACAATATCGCCCAAACCCCCGACATCTGATACAACAACCGGGGCTCCCGCTGCCATGGCCTCTAAGACAGCTATGCCAAACGGTTCATATAAACTAGGAAAAAGGCACACACTGGCAATATTAAGCAAATGATTCCGTTCTTCATCCGTTAAAAAGCCCGTGAATAATACTTTATATTCCACATCTAGTTTTGCCGCTTGTCTCTCCAGTTCCGGCAGAGCCGGGCCTTTGCCGACGATGACAAACTTGGCATCCGGGCATTCCTTCAATATTAAAGGTATGGCTTCTATCATGGTGTGTACTCCTTTTTCCCGGACCAGCCTGCCGAAAAATAAAATGATTTTTTCATGAGCCCCGGCATAAGGTTCTTTTGAGTATTGAACAAATGCAGTATCCTTTATACAGAGCGCCCCTGCATCAACCCCGTTCGGAACAATATCCACCTTTTCTGAAGGCAATTGAAATATATCAAGAACTTCACGCTTCATGTACGTACTGCAGACAATGACGCGCTTCGCTTCATAAGTAAGTCTCCATTCCTGGCTGTGAATGTTTCGTTGGAAATCATTATGAATTCCCTGGTTGCGCCCATGTTCAGTCGCATGAATCGTCCCAATCAGCGGCAGGCCATAACGCTGCTTCAGAGACCTCGCCGCATCGCCGACCAGCCAGTCATGGGCATGAATGAGATCGAAATCCAGGCCCGAGTCAACTAACATTTGCACACTGTCAATCATCATTAAATTAAGTTGGAAAACCCAATGCAGAAACTCATCACCATCAGGTTTCATCACATGAACCCGGTGAACGTGCACTCCTTCTACCATCTCTGTATGGGGGGTGTTACCGGTTTCACTTGTTACCACATGCACTTCCCAACCTTTTTTTACCAGATGACGTGAAAGGTCGTAAACATGCCGTGATATACCTCCTACAACTAACGGCGGAAACTCCCAGGATAACATCAAAACCCGTGGGCTTTTTCTTTTCGCAAGAAAATGATAAACCGGATAATTTGAGCGATAATCACGATAGTCGACATCTGGAAAGATGTTATCAATCTGCTCAACCGTACTCAGCCATTTCTCATCAATTTCCCCCGACTCAATCATGACTTTCAGCCTGCTAAAGCGGTTTACGTGGTATTTTGTTCGCTTCACCGCATAATCGACCACAGTTTTATTATCCATGATGAAGGCCCAATCACTGCTTTGAGCCAGCATAAGCTCCCTGGCCATCTGGTTTAATACCCTGCTTTCAAATGGCTGCGGCCTGATCATATTGTTAGCAAGCCTGATTAAGTCTTTTTCAGCTTGATGCAGGGCGGGATAAACCCAGTCATTTTCCTCTCCAAGCCATACATCTGCATAACCGTTGCGTCCCCATGAGGACATGGCAAGTTCACAGACCTGATAATCTTTATAAAGACTCAAATACTTTGAAGGTGTAATCGTTTTGACGTCTTCCTGGTCAAAGTAAATCTTTCTAAAAAGCTGATCCAACCATAGTGGCCCTTCATACCACCAATGTCCAAACAGTTCGGCGTCATACGGAGCGGAAACCACCGGTTGGCGGCCCATTTGACCCGCCCAGTACTCTACTTGCTTTTGCCTTTCAGCTAAAAAATGCTCTGCGTGCCGAATAGCCTTTGTATAAGCCCAATCCGGATTATAAGGCTCCTTATGTTCCCCGTGCCCTGTGATCCTAAAGTATTTGATGCCGGTGTTTAAACGGATGCCATCCGGATGAATGAAGGACGCAACCGCCTCCTCATCAAGTTCAAAACCGATGTCCCGGTAATATTCCCTGTAATCATAATCACCCGGATAACCCATACGCGCATTCCATACTTGTTGTGAAGATTCAACGTCACGGGGAAACGCCGCCAAACCATACGGTGTCAGCACTGGGGAAAGCAACCCAAAAACAGGAGCAGGCTGAGCGTTTTCCACTCCGTGCGATTCAGTGAAGAAATACTGAAGCCCACACTCTTTTAAGATTTTGTCTAAACCCGGCTTAAAGCCGCATTCCGGCAACCAGATACCACGCGGGGAGCGGTTAAAATGCTTCTCATAAAAACTTATGCCGGTCTTAACCTGTGCCCGGATTGCTTCTTCGCTGAGGACCAAGGGCAAAAAAGCATGTGTCGCTGCCGATGTGATGATTTCCATATGTCCCGATTCCTGCAGTTCTCTGAACACACGGACAAGATCACAATCGCAATCTAAATAAAATGAACGAACATCATTAAATCTCTTCAAATAGCTTACTGCCAAATGATTAAATTCCGGCTGGGCTCCCGTCCGTTCCACTTCGTGCTCAGTTAATTTAATCAGGCCGTTAATATGTTTCATGTAACGACTGATAAGGAGTTCATCGCTTAACATCGATAAAAGAGTCGGGGTCATCGACATGGTCAGGTGAAAATCCACACCATCTTTGATTAACCCTTGAAATACCTGCAATAGAGGGATATAAGCATCTGTAATTGCTTCATAGAGCCAACGTTCTTCCAGAACATTTTCCCGCTCCGGATGGCGGACATAAGGTAAATGCGCGTGTAAAGCTAAGGCTAAATATCCTTTTACCATTTTTTCTGCCCTCCATCCGGCTGCGCTAGCGAATATCCGTCAAACTGGGTTAACCATGCCACTTGCTTTTCAGGACCCTTGATGAGTTGTTTTTCCCTGAGACCATCCAAGTTACTATTTGGTCCGGGCCAAGCAGCAAAGCGCAAACCAGTTCCGACTCCATGGTCTGAATGTGCAGGGGGAGTTTCCTCTATATTTGAGCGAATAATTGTAAAAAAACCTCCCTGCGGGGTTAGTGTTCCGAAGTCCACCAAATATCTCCGCTTCGCCTGTACCCCGCTAATTATCAAGTGGTCAAATAAAGGATGCACAGGAATTCTGCGACTGGAGTGAGCATTATATCCATTAAATTCAAGATCCGTGACATCATTCACCTGAAGAAAAAGGGGGAGCTCGGTCCAGGTGCGTTGAAAATGTTCACAAATTAGTTGCTTTCGTAAATCGTTTAATTCCCAATAAACAAATATAGTCGTTGGTTCCTTAACTAGTAAAACAAGCCGGTTAACCTGCCAGTTGCGCTTCCACGATTCTTCCATTATTGAGTTGTCCAGATTCAATAAATTTAGCGGAGGTTGCCTTTCCTCTTCCCATAGGTTCGCGCTTTCATTTAATCGCTCCATACTGCCTCCTGTTTAGATGTTAAATGTATACTATCAGATTTTTATAATAATGGAATTTATTCCTATAGTCATCTTACATAATCCCTCATACATGTCATAAATCCCCAACCAGGATACATCAATTTTTGAATTAACCGTAATATTACAGATAATTTTCAGTATTTCTAAAGAAATCTGGATAAACTTTTTTTCCATTGACAAAAAAATACCGGCGGAATAATCTATCCCGCCGCTTTTTACTACCTTCGTCCCCAGGTCGTCAACTCTAACTCAAAGTCATTGGCAAAATCAGGACTGACAGGAACCACCCGAATATTGGCTTCTGACTTCAATGAACTCCCTGAACCAAATCGGAACCTACCCATATATATATGCACTCCCGGTGATAATAGACCCTTAAGTTCAAGTTTTTCCCGCCAGATCTCTCCCAGAGCATCCGTATAAATAAATTCAACCATTACATCACCGTGCCAAATCGGACCGAGCCGTATCTGGCTTTGAATTAATGAATCAGTTAACTCAACTGTTTCAACCTGAACATAGTGCCAGTTATTCCGGATAAACTGCTTGTAATCGGCGACACGTCGCGCCACTTCAAAATTATTGGCGGTAAATTTGAGTCCTCTATCTGCAGCTGGACAATATAATTTATTCTGATATTCCATAACCATTCGGTCTGTGCAAAAAACCGGAGTCAATGAGCAAATAGATTCTTTCATCATCAGGATCCATTCCCGGGGAAGAGATTCCTGGTTGCGCCGATAATACTGCGGCGCTATCTCGTTCTCCAGCAAGTTATACAATGACTCTCGCTCCACACGGTCTCTTTCCGCCTGGTCGGCATCTGCCACCGAAGGGATTGCCCATCCATTAGCGCCGTTGTATCCTTCGTCCCACCATCCATCTAAGATACTGCAATTTATTACTCCGTTGACAGCGGCTTTCTGACCGCTGGTTCCACTGGCTTCCATGGGTTTAACGGGAGTATTCAGCCAGACGTCAACCCCTTGCACAAGTTGTTTGGCATTTTCAATATCATAATTCTCTATGAAGAATATCCGCTCCCGGAAACGGTCCATCCTGGCAACCTCGACGATCCGGCGCAATAACTCCTGTCCTAAACCGTCCGCCGGATGCGCTTTACCGGCAAAGATAATGCATACCGGCCGTTCCGGGTGATTAACTATACGATCTAATCGCTCCAAGTCATGGATCAACAGCGTGGCTCTTTTATAGGCAGCAAACCGCCGGGCAAACCCAACTACCAGAAAACCAGAAAGATGTACGGGCAATTTAAGATGTTCGAGCATACGGATCTTGATTCGCATATGCGTGTTCCACAATACCTGATCATTGATTTCCCTGACTGGCTCCCACAAAGCGCTATTGGCAATTTTTAATTCCCAATTCTTATCTAAGTATTTATCAAATAGTTCCTTCATTTCCGGCGCCAGCCAGGTTGTTGTATGAATGCCGTTGGTAATGGCGTCTACGGAAATGTCCTGCCAGAGAATATCCGGGGACCAATTCTGAAAAAGCTGTTTAGTAACATCCGCGTGGATCTTGCTTACCCCGTTAATTCCGGATGACGTTCTTAAGGCCAGACGGGTAAGGTTAAATTGATTCCCCACTTTTCCCAGCGCCAATATTTCTTCTCGCCCAACACCCAACTGTCTGTAAAAATCCCCCAAATATTTATCCAATAATTCAAAATAATAAGTATCGTGTCCGGCTGGAACCGGAGTATGGGTGGTAAAAACCGTACTCGCTCTGACGGCTTCTAAAGCAGCCAGAAAGGGAATCCCCTGGAGTAAGTATTCTCGTATCCTTTCCAACACCTGAAAAGCTACATGACCTTCGTTCAAATGCCACACAGCCGGTTGAAATCCAAGCTTTCTGAGAAGCCGGACTCCACCTACCCCCAGGAGGATTTCCTGTTCCAACCTAGATGTTTGTTCGCCCGGATAAAGTTTAGCGGTCAGACAACGGTCTTCCGCTTGGTTTTCTTTGATGTCCGCATCCAAAAAATAAACCGGCACCGTACCCACCATTGCACACCAAGCCATAAGTTTCACTACACGATTCTTGAGGACTACTTCAACGAGCACGGGTTCTCCCGGTTCATTTAAAACTGGGGCGAGAGGGAGATCCTCCGGGTTAATTTTCGGATATAAGGCCTCCTGAATACCGTCTAAAGTGATCCGTTGCTGAAAGTAACCCTTGCGATATAAGAGACTTACCCCAACGAGCGGAAGACCCAAGTCATTTGCCGCTTTGAGATGATCCCCGGCTAATAACCCCAAGCCACCGGCATAAAATGGCAATGACTCGTTAATGCCAAATTCAGAGCAAAAATATGCGACAGTTCCCATCATGTCGTCACCCTATTCCCCCGACATATTCCCCCGGTATTTAAGGGGTACTTTCAAAATATGCAGGAGACTAGCCCAATGATTCTTCTGAAGAAATAAAAAAATCACCGCCTTAGTATGCAAAAAAAGATCTGGATTTTTGCCGTCCAGATCTTTCATTATTCTCAGTCTCGCGTTGTTAGTTATTTTACGTCGTACCCCTGATCTTCAATCGTTTCTTTTATTTTATCAAGATCTTGTTGCTTCTCACGTAATTTGACGGTGGGATTCTCACCGTCAATGGCGTGAGAGTTGTTTTGCCAATCAGCCAAGCAAGTGAGAAATGTAACGCCACTCACATGGACCGCATATGCCATTCATTGT
>NZ_JAKOAV010000060.1 GCF_029478095.1 Pelotomaculum isophthalicicum JI
ACAAATATTTCAAATAGCTGGCTGTCTCTTGTCTTCGCCTGAATACGTTCTTGTATTGCTTTTTCCATGGGTTTGTCCTCCTCTGCTTTGGTTTCCTCCCGTTTGCTATTTATAGCTTACAGGAGTTCCTCGGGTTTGTCTAACCCCGTTTTGGGAGGACAAATGTCCTTATTTTCTAAATCCGAAAGATTTTCGTGTGTTTTAAGCACGCCTTCATTATGATAAATGATAGTTTTGTGCGCCTCTCTGGTGACGAAAATAATATCATTCAAATTCAGGTAGACGTATTCATTATTGTCTTTGAATATTCGAGCTTTTACAACCTGATGGTTAGGTTCAGTTAAACCTGAAACTTGCTTTCCGGTTATTTTTCCGTCAACTAACGACTTGATTCTTTCCATCGTCTGCCGGAGCCTGTTCAATTTGAAAGGCTTGACGAGGTAATCAAAAGCGTATACGTCAAAGGCTTCGCTTTTGTGAGTCAGGGAACCGTCCCTTGACTCATCCTATCGAGGTTGCCCTCTTGAAAGACGTGGCCACCTTGACGATTGACACCAGCGGCGCGGGCCTGCACAAGCGCGGCTACCGTAAATTGACAGGAGCGGCCCCGCTCAAGGAGACTCTGGCCGCCGCCATGATCAGCTTAAGCCGCTGGAAACCTGAGCGCGTGCTGATTGACCCCATGTGCGGCTCGGGCACGATCCCCATAGAGGCGGCGCTAATCGGCCTGAACCGGGCGCCGGGCTTGAAGCGGGAGTTTGACGCTGAAAAATGGCCGGTCGTGCCTGCCCGGTTATGGCGGGAAGCGCGTCAGGAAGCGGAAGATGTGCTCCACCGCCGGCGGCAATTAATTATCCGGGGAACAGACATCGACAAAGATGTCTTAAGTCTGGCCAGGTATCATGCCCGCCTCGCGGGAGTGGAAGACCAGATCCACTGGCAGCAGTCCCCGGTGGCCGAATTGAGAGCACGGCAGAAATACGGGTACATTATCTGCAACCCTCCTTACGGGCAGCGTTTGGAAGACCTGCCGGCCGTCAGCCGCCTCTACCGGGAAATGGGACAGGTTTTCAAAGCCTTGGACACCTGGTCATTCTATGTATTGACCGCTCACCACGAATTCGAGAAGCTATTCGGCAGGTGGGCCGACAAAAAACGCAAGCTGTACAACGGGCGGATCCAGTGCGACTACTACCAGTTTTTCGGCCCCCGGCCACCGCGCCGCGATTCCACAACTACACACGATCCAGCTGTGGGACCGGATTAGCAGAAAGGGGAATTATCAGATATGAGCGAAACAGCCATGGCGGCATTACGCCGGTGCGAACTTTGCCCGCGCCGTTGCGCGGCGGACCGGCTGCGCGGCGAAACCGGCTTTTGCGGCGCGGGTGCTGCCGCGACAGTCGCCCTAGCCGCGCAGCACCACGGGGAAGAACCGTGCATCAGCGGCAGCCGCGGCTCAGGCACAGTCTTTTTTTCCCGCTGCAACCTGCGCTGTGTCTACTGCCAGAACCACGAGATCAGTTGGGGGGATACCGGAAAAGACCTGTCGGCAACCGAATTGGCTGAAGTATTTTTGCAGCGCCAAACCGCCGGGGCGCACAATCTGAACCTGGTCTCCCCCACCCCGTACATACCGGTTATTGCCGCCGCCCTGCGCCAGGCGAAAAACCAGGGTCTGAAAATACCCGTCGTGTATAACTCCAACGCCTACGAAAACGTGGCGGCACTGCGACTGCTGGATGGGCTGGTGGACATCTACCTGCCCGACCTGAAATACTTCACGGAGGAAGCAGCCTCCCGCTACAGCGGGGTAAAAAACTACTTCGCAGTCGCCGCAGCCGTCGTTTTGGAGATGCACCGTCAGGTGGGAAACCTGACTTTCAGCGAAGAAGGCTTAGCTGTTCGAGGGCTGTTGATCCGACACTTGGTCCTGCCCGGCCAGCGCGACGCCGCCTGCCGTATTCTGGAATGGATACACTCCAATTTGCCTAACGAAACTTTTGTCAGTATCATGAGCCAATACGTGCCGCTCTGGCAAGCCCGCCGGCATCCGGAAATCAACCGCCGTCTTTCTCCGGTAGAGTATCAAGCCGTACTGGACTACTTTGATAAAACCGGTCTACTGAACGGCTACATGCAAGACTTGGCGGCGGCAACAGAGGAATATGTCCCCATGTTCGACCTCAGCGGCCTTAATGCCGAACCTTGAGTAAAGATGAAGAAAACGTCCGTATGACTAAACTGCTCTGTAAAAGTCAAACGATGAATAAACAAAAGTAGACGGATTATTGATAATTTCATAGAAGGAAATGCCAACCCCAAAAACGAAGTCCCTATGATGAACGTAATAAGAGGAGGCGAAACCTTTGAATAATCTATTTGAAATAGATCCGAATAAATGTAGACATGATGGAATTTGCGTAGCTGAATGCCCTTTGCAATTAATAACAACGGACGGAAAAGACGAACTTCCCACCCCGGCAGACAAAACCGAAATAGAATGCGTTAGCTGCGGGCATTGCGTTACGGTTTGCCCGCACGGAGCATTTACCCTAAAAACAATGAAGCCGGAGGAATGCGCCCCGCTTGACCGGAAACTCCTGCCCACCGCGGAGCAAGCCAAGCTCTTCCTTACCGCCCGCAGATCCATTCGCACTTACAAAAAGCAGCCTGTGGACCGGGCAACTTTGTCCGATTTGATTGACACCGCCCGGTACGCTCCAACCGCGGTAAACACGCAACCAGTAAACTGGCTGGTTATTGAAGACGCCGGCGAAGTCAACCGCTTAGCCGGGCTGGTGATCGACTGGATGCGTCATGTAATTGTAGAAAATCCTGAAATGGCGATAATTATGAACATGAAACGGCTCGTAGCCGACTGGGACAACGGGGAAGACAGAATCTGCCGCGGCGCGCCGCATGTCATCGTCGCCCATGCCCCGGCAGCGCTCGCCAGCGCCCAATCGTCCTGCACCATTGCCTTGACTTACCTGGAACTGGCCGCCTTTTCAAAGGGCTTGGGCGCGTGTTGGGCAGGTTATTTCAATAGAGCGGCAGATCTTTATCCACCGATGACGGAAGCCCTCCAACTGCCGGAAGGCCACCATTGCTTCGGGGCAATGCTGGTCGGCTACCCGCAGTACCAATATCACCGCATTCCGTTGAGGAAAAAAGCCGCCATAACCTGGCGGTAAGGTTTGACATATAACTGATAGCACTAAGTATAGCCTCAACTTAACTATATGTAACACTTCAGCCGCTCACTCAAAAAATACCTCCCCCGAAAACATTAAACTTTGGGGGAGGCGCTATTTTTTCCGCTATACTTATGATACTTATGCATTGCAATTTACAAATATTAAATAAGTCTTATTAGTGTAATTCTATAGCTGCCGTTCTTTGAGCAAAAATGTGTTCTAACGTTTATTCTTTTCCGGTCACATCTTCTGTTCCACCACCGAAATACCAACCATGTGACTCAACGAAGCGAATAAAGCGATCCAAAAAATCATCATGTGTCATAAATGGTTGAATTTCTACGCAGCCATTAATACTGACAATACGTCTGTCTTCAATTCCATCACTCAGCGGCAACGATTCTGAGATTCTGTAAGCTGCTTCATTATACCTTTTCATTCTTTCTTCATCTTTGGCTGTAGGATTGCTGATTCTGGTCAAGTCCATGTTATCACATAAGTCTGCAAGTTTTACACGACAGGCAATTTTATTAATAAGTATTCTATCAATGAAATCGTCATAGCTTTCTTCATCGCGCTTCGTTAAGCAATCTAATACATCTATGATTTCATCCGCAAAACCTCGTTTTTTTATATCTTCTAGTGTTATGGGAGTATCCTCCACAATATCATGGAGGACAGCACATATTCTTTCCATTTCACTGTCACAAGAAAGCATGACTCTTAAAGGGTGCAAAATATAAGGGTTACCGTCCTTATCAACTTGCCCGGCATGAGCTTTGGTTGCTATATCAATTGCCATATTCAGCATATGTTAGCCCTCCTCTCAATTCATTATATCATATCAGTTACCCAATAAATGGTACACTTACTCTGAACGGCTTTTATATTCGAACACAGTAATATATCTAAAAGTTCAACATCTGTTGCTTACCTACATTTCTTCTTCTACCCTTTTACGGGATATCATCCCTGTGGCAACGGACCGGTGCAGCATCATTCGCATTAAAGCTGTATGCCCTATACCAAGCCTCGCAGCTCTTCGCCGGATAATTTTCAAGTCTTTCTCCGGAATTCTAATGGATACCTGAATCATCTTTTGCCTTTCGAATTTTAGGTCGGTATCCTCCCATGAAAGATTCTGGCTTGGCATGGTATCAAAAAAATTGGCCATATCATCAATGGTATTAAATTTAGGAACTTTATTCTTTGCTTTAGCGCCGGTTGGCATTATATAGCCTCCTTTCAGCAGCGTCCATTTCACGGGCGGTAACAGGGTAAACAGCCGCGCCCCTGCGGAATGAAGAAAAACGCCAAATATCTTCCTCCCTCTGTCCGCCCAAGTAAACGGTATATAAATTTATTTGAGTCACTGTACGAAACATGTACTTTCATTATCAGACGGTGGGGATCCTCGAAAGCAACCTGTTCAACCTCGTATGGCTATTTTGTGCCTTGCAATATGGTTTATTCGATCTTTTGTCCAACCTATCTGATAGACTTTCAAAACGGGCACCTTCTTTGTTAAATTGTATCACAATGTGATACAATTTAACAACATTATTTTTCTCCGTCAGTCTTTTCATTACTCCCAATAAAGCCCTACTGACCTTTCCGCCACTCAGTACCGGCAGGATACATTGTCGCCTACGGTGATTTTTCCTGAAAAGCGTACAAGACGTTAAAAAAAAGGAAACAGTACTTACTGAACCCTGTGACCTCTCTATTTTGTATCGTTGAACAGAGTTCACTTTGTTCGGAAGGTGTTCTTTTTTTCAACAACAACGTCTATTGACTGTGATTTTGGCAACCGTAATACGATAAACCCACGAATTCCTGAGCCAACGGGGACATCAGGTGCTGGATACGGTTCATTGTAATAGTGCCATAACCCTGGCCTTCTTGTTAATTACAGTTATATATCTCAAGGTATCAAATTTGTATTATAAAAGCTACTGTTTCCTCAGAAAAGTACAACTTCTTATTGTTTGGAGAATCCAGGAAACAGAAAGGTTTCCCTCAATAGCGACTGGAAAAAGGATCACTTCCCCAGGTGAATTCGAGAGGTTCAGCGCCTTCCGTGCCGGCTATTTCCATTTCCGCCCCGGTTAATAAATCCTTGCACCAAAGGCATCCCCTCCATTACCTCCTATACGGCGACGCCATTTAACATAAGCTAACGCTTTACAAGCATTCCTTTCTAGCTCTTGAGACATCCATACGAACCGGTACACGATCAAAAATTTTCTCTTCTGGATTCCGATCGCGAATTATTTCCATGATTCGATCACGATACTTTTCACATATAGTTACCTCACGTAGCCAGCCGCCCTTACCATTCCAGTACCCGGTACTCCCACGGATGCTTTTCTGTTCAATGAAAAGATTTTCTTTTTGTAAAAGTATATAAAAAAATTAAAATTGACCATATCATGTTACCATTAAAAGGTTGTTGATTAAATTTCATTGAAAGAAGAGTACTTACCCCCCCGAAATACAAAATATATAAAATCATAAACCAATAACCCCATTTTCTAAGGTTTACATATCCATAAATCATTATCAAAATAATAAATGATATTAACACCCTAAATAATCGCTCAGGAAAATAAGGCAGTCCAAATTGAGCTGCAATTCCAATTGAATTAACAATAGATGTATCAAATAATGATAAAAGTAACATTACGGCTCCCAACATATATAAATAGCCAATTAATAATACGCCTAGCGGTCTAACTTTTATAATAATCACCCACCTTAACTATTTCTATAGACTATTATATACAAATAAGAATAATTATTTTATCTCATCTACTGTAAAACTTTGTATTTCTGATAAATTTTTTCGGACACTATTATCACTCCATACATAAAAATCCCATTGGTGTTCGGTTAAGCCCCCAATATTCTAATATTAACCTAAAGCGGCACTTTACCCCTGGAAAATAGATGACGAATATTGTTGATATTGTTCTATGGAAAGAAGGAATGTTACCTTTCCTTTGTAGAATTCTCCTCCAAATAATGCCCACGAGGAGGTTCCACATTGGCTCCAATTCCCGGAAAAATTAATCCTTATGAGATCGAAAACGTTCTGAACAAAATGTTCTCCCCGGAGTGGCTGAGGGACACAGCGGCTAAAGTCGGATATGTCCAGCGTAACCGTAAGATCGACCCGGTCACCTTTTTCTGGGTCGTGGTGCTTGGTTTTGGAGTTGGAGTACAGCGTACCCTCGCCTCATTAAGAAGGGCCTACGAGACAGCATCGGCTGAAACACTCGTTCCATCCTCTTTTTATGACCGCTTCAATAAAGGGCTCATCGCCTTTCTTAAAGAGTGCTTGGCGCACGGCATAGCGGATTTAGCGAATCACGCCAGCCTTACGCTTTCAGATAAACTGAAGGGGTTCAAGGACCTGATGGTGGCAGACGGCACGATCATCAGGCTGCACGATAAATTAGCCGAACAGTTCCCTGGAGCAAGGGGCAAGGCTGAGCTCAAGATACATACCGCTATCGGGCTCACAGGCAACACAAAGAGCATCGCCATCTATTCCGGCAAGACCGCCGATATCAAGACCATGCGCATCGGTTCCTGGCTGAAGGACAACATCCTCCTGTTCGATCTCGGCTATTTTAAGCATGAGTTGTTCAGCAGGATCAGAGGCAATGGCGGCTACTTCGTAAGCAGGCTGAAGCAATCCCATAGTCTCGGTGCTGCGTGTCCACCAGGGTAATACGATCGACCTTGCCGGCAAAAAGCTTAAGGATATGCTCCCCCGGCTGAAGCGGGAAGTGATCGATATTGAGGTGGAGGTTTCCTTCAAAAGTAGAGCCTCTAAGGCCAAGAAAACAGAGAAAGACGGGACGTTCGAGGTCTATTATCCCAAGGGCGACATACCTAAGGTTAAAGAGACCTTCCGGTTGGTAGGGATACGCGACAAGGAAAGCAAGACGTATCATCTCTACCTTACCAACATCACGCCGGAACAGCTATCGGCAGAAGATGTGGCGCTCCTTTACAGGGCACGCTGGAGCATAGAACTGGTTTTCAAAGAACTGAAGCGCTTCTATCAACTGGATGTCATTTCCAGTGGCGCGCCTACCGTGATAGAATCTCTGGTGCTAGTGGCCATGCTGACCCTGGTCGTAAGCCACAGACTGCTTAACCAAATGCGTCTATGGGCTCCGGAAAAAAGCGCCCGCTTTACACCTCTGCGTTGGGCTGAGTCGTTTTATGCTATTGCGCCAGTTATGATGGGCCGTGTACTCAAGGCTGCTGGTATTGACGAGGCTCCTCTCTTGCTCATTGTTTACTTCATGGGTGAGGGCATCGATCCCAATGTTAACAGAGAACGCCTGTTGTCGCCTTGGGTAAAAGCAACCAATTCCCAGGGATTTGATACTATTGATTAAAATTTCTGGTAAACCGATCACGCATGATAAAAATCCAGATGCCTAAGCTAAGCAAATTTGACACAATGAAGCCACTGCTAACATTATTATAGGGACAGATTATCTATTTCAGCATTTTGTTAGTTGTGTTACATATTTTCCCTCTTGCTTTTATATACACGATCTTCCTTAAAAGAGTAATTATACAATAAAACCCAAGGAAAATAACCCTGAGTTTTATTGTATAATTAGTTTATTTGCTTTTTCTTTCCAATTGTCCCTTTCAACAAATCACAAAAAACCCCATAGTTTAGAGCTATACCCACACCGTCCTTTAATCAATCTTCTATGGAATATAACTAGAATTAAAATTAGTACTGCCGGATACTGACTGCGAACCTATTCTGATATAACCTACTCCAACAAACATATAATGCCCAACAGCATAGCAATATTCCATGTGTAAGTACGAACCACTCGTATAAGGATTTACTACTTGATTTGTCAGTGTAGTAACACTATCCAGTGAATAGAAATAAAGAGTACTAGCAGGAGTTCCCACTGTAATATTCGCTGGACCCGCAGCCGTCCAATACTTTGTTGAACCTTCATGATAATAATATCCTGTAGCATAATAATTCATAGTTAACGAAGAAGAGATATGCGCTTCATAGAAACAAGTTTGAGTACCACTGGACAAAGGTCTTATCAAACCATCAGGTTTTACCTGATTATCGGGTATTACTTTTACATTAGTAGGATTATCGTTATTCAAAACAACCTTCTTTGGCATCTTACTGAATTCTTTAAGGGCATTTTCGAGATCTCCAACTGTTACTTTAACATTTGGCATATTATCTTTTTTTATTATACTATTCGGATCTAATCCATAGCATCTAAGAATATCATTTACATTATCCTCCGTAATTACAGTATCCTTCGAAAACGTTTTTTGGTTAGACCCCTGCACCATAGTTTCAGCACTTGCCATAACCGGCAAGGCAAACATCAACACACTCAGAACAGCACACAAAACAACCAAATACTTCTTTTTCATTCCAATTTTCCCCCTTTAAAAAAGTTTTTTCATTCAACATTTACCTGTTTCCCTAACCCAATTATCAAAAACTCCGCCTTCTTATTTTATTAATTCCTATTACATAAAGGGATAAAGGATGATAGAATAATGTTAATGGTTTGTTCGGTTGCTTTTGGGAAATTAGCTAGCACGGCTGACCCTGAGCTACCTCACGACCACTTTTTATTAAAAGGTCCATTGGAATCACCCCCGCGCATAGATTTCGCCACCCATATTCTGGTGATAATAATTTAGCATTAATAAAAGAACTTGTCTATGGATTATGTCTATAAACAGCATTTTCATGTCTATCTTCGTAGTTACGCTGTCTGAAAATGCAAAGAACTTGAGAACAATTCAAATCGAGTAAGGTAATGCTGCAGTAATTTTCTGCAGCATTATCCTTCTCACAGAACCGGACGTACGGGCCTCGTATCCGGCTCCTGATAAACCTCAGTCACTTCTCCCAAAAGTGATGCAAAATGCC
>NZ_JAKOAV010000061.1 GCF_029478095.1 Pelotomaculum isophthalicicum JI
ACGGTACCTCCCAGGTTTGTCTGCGAAAAATGCGGAGGAGAAATGCGTCCTAAAGAGCCATGGCAAAACAGCTTAGAAGATATCTTCTAGAAAAGGAAGAACCGCCCGATAGGGCGGCTTTTTTATTGCTTAAAAATCTTGTCGGATAAGAAAAGAAATGCGTTAAATAATCGATAATGGAAGGTATTTTCAGCGAGATATAGAATAATTTACTTAATATTTGCAGGGAGGGAATGCTTTTGAAAAAATACATCTTTGGCGTTATAATCGGAATATTTCTTACCGTGTCGGCGATGGCTTTCGGCGACCCCGCGCCAATTAAAATTATGCTTGACGGCAGGGAGATTGTTACCGAAACACCGCCGCAGATTATTAATGATAGAACATTTGTCCCGTTAAGGGTGATATCGGAGGCGATGGGCTTCGATGTTAAGTGGGATAGCGCGGCGAGAACAGTCATTTTAACATCGCCTGAAAAAATGGGTGCTTTTCGAGTTGTTTCATATGAAAAAATTGACACTGATTATGGCTACGCCATCTTAGGCGAAGTGAAAAATAACTCTAAAAGTACTTTCAGCAAAGCGAAAATAGAAGCCGAGGTAATTGACGCTGAAGGCAATATGGTAGAAAAGCTTGCATCCACATTGCCGCCCGGGATAACGCCTGGTGAAACAGCCTATTTCATGATAAGAGCTATTTCAGATAAAAGTAACCTTTACAAAGCAGTAAATTTTAGTTTTCAAACGTCAGAGGAATGTTCAGTCACTCCCACTGATGTGACTTTTCATAATTTGAGATTTGCCAAGGACCAGGGCATTTTGAATGATTTTATCTATGTGACGGGTGAAGTAGAGCGGACGGATAAGGATATCAGCAGAGAGTACAAACATCCGGTGGTTCAAGTTGCTTTATTTGACGCGGACGGCAAGATGGTTAATTACGGTGAGGAATACATGGAAAATTATAAGTTGAGCAGGTACGGTAGTTTTACGATTACGTTGGATAAAGGAGCAGATTACGCTGCTTCTAAACTAAAATGTTTTTCCGACTAGGTATCTATATAATGCAAGTAAACGCGGACATAAACATTTTGTTAATCGATAAAATACAATCCTTGACAGTGAAGAACGGCCAACATATACTTAATTTAATAAAACATTCAAAGGATTAATGATTAAAAGCGGTACAAGTTTAATGGTTGAACTATAAAAAAGGTTTATGCTAGTTAGTTAATTTAGGCCGCCGGGAAGGGTTAAAGGAGAGAAGTGTGCTTGAGAAATTTGCGCGGGATTGTTATGGTGGGCTTGTTGATGGCTTCAATAGTGTCTCTGGCAGCATGCGGCTCGCTGGGGTCTAACGCGGCAGACCGAGATACCGTTAGCGTTGATAAGGTTACGGCTCATGCCGGGAGGCTGGCTGGCGGAACGGTTGTTGGCGGCAAGCTGGACGCTCTTAACTCGGCGAACGTCGTGCCGAAGTCAGCCGGAAAAGTATCCAGCATTCCGGTGGATGTGGGCTCCGAGGTTAACGAGGGTGACCTCCTGGTAAGTCTTGACGCGGCCGACCTGGGGGCCCTGGTGGATTTATACGCGGCCCAGTTGGACAAGGCCAGGAATTCGGACCTGCCTACCCAGAAAAACCAGGCGGAACTGGCGCTGGCGAACGCCGAGTCCACTTTCAAAACAGCCGAAGCGGATTACCAGAGGAGCAAGCAGCTGCGGGACTCCGCGGTAATATCGGCGCAGCAGTTTGAACAGTCGGAAAAAACGTATGTTCAGGCCAAGGCGTCTTACGAATCCGCCCAGAACAGCCTGGACATCCTGAACAGCGCGACCATACCCGAGACCATCCGTCAGAGCGAGGCCCAGCTTAAAAAAGCGCAGGCGGATTTTGCCAACACCATTATCAAGGCCCCGATCAGCGGGGTGGTCACGGCCAGGAATATTAATCCCGGCGAAATGGCCAGCACGGCCCAGCCTGTAATTACACTGGTCAACCTTGATACGGTGGTTGTTTCCGTGAATGTTAATGAAGCTCAGATTAACAAGGTTAATGTGGGGCAGCAAATAAAAGTAAAAGTCAGCTCGGTGCAGGACGAGCCTTTCACCGGAGTTGTTACAAACGTGGCGTTTGCGGCGAATTCTACTTCAAAGGCCTACCCGGTAAAGATACAGATTCCCAATCCCCAGCATGTGCTCAAGCCGGGTATGTTCGCGGAAATTTTCCTGAACACCGGAGATGAAGACGGCATTATTATCCCGAGAGAGGCGCTGGCCACGGGTGAAGAAAAAAGTTTTGTCTGGGTCATAAATAACGGCATTGCCACAAGGTGTGAGGTGGTAGCTGGGCTGTCGGACGGTAAAAATGTCGTGATCAGGTCGGGCTTAAGAGAAGGTGAAGAAATAGTAATAACAAACATTGATTCCTTGAAAGAAGGTATAAAAGTCATCGCGCAGAATTAGGTTGCTGATTGTTAACACAGTGACAGTTGTATAACCGGGTGTGCATGTATGAACATAAAAAAGTTTTATGATGTCTACAGTGGTGACTTGACTTTGCCGCTTAATGAAACCCCGCTCCCCGTGAGCGGGGTTCAACTTTTTGAAAATAATAATTGACGTTGTAAATAGTTAAATATATTATGGATCTTGGTGGGTTGATAGGACAAAAAGACCAAAATTTTATCGTTTAACAGGGCCTGGAGGGATATTATGGGAAAAAGAATTCCGGTTATTGGGGCAAGTATACTGACGGGTGTGTTTATGTTGAGCCTGACTCTGTCCGGCTGCGGCAACTCTTTAACGACGCAAGCTTCAGGCGCTAAGAGCCCGGCCGTGCCCGTGGCGGTGGAAACGGCCAAGCGGGGCGACGTTGTTAAGGAACTGGTCGCCAGCGGGCAGCTGGTGGGGGAGCAGTCTGTTGTTGTATCACCTAAAATAACAGGCAAGGTGGCCTCTGTTCCGGTGGAAGTAGGGTCCGCTGTCAATGCAGGCGACGTTCTTTTTACCCTTGACGATTTTGATATAAGAGTGCAGGTGCAGCAATCTGAAGCGTCAGTGTCGGTAGCCCAGGCTAAGCAAAAGGTGGCCGAAGATAGCAGGGATAACGCTGCTAAACAGTACGATCGTTACAAGCAGCTTTTTGAACAGGGGGCTGTTTCCGCTGATACTTTCGATTCTTATGCGTTAAAGTTGCAGCAGGCCCAGTCTGAGGAACCTGAGGCGACCCTCGCCCAAAGTCAGGCTGCCCTGGCTTACCAGCGCAATCAACTGGCCAATACGGTCATTGTTTCACCTATTGCGGGAATAGTAGCCCTGCGCAACGTGGATGTGGGTGGTGTTGTTTCAAGCACTACGCAAGCCATTACTGTTGTCGACCTCAGCCGGGTGAAGGTGCAGGTTTCCGTCGGAGAACAGCAGATCGGCAAGATCAAGCAAGGACAGGAAGTGAAAGTGTTTGTTCCGGCGGTGCGGGCCGATTCGTTTACCGGTGTGGTCGCCAACCTGAGCCCGGCAGCCGATGCGAAAACAAAAGGTTATATGATTGAAGTCAAGATGGACAACCCCGGCCAGGCACTAAAGCAGGGGATGTTCGCGGAGGTGCATATTGCCACGGACAGGAGCGAGGGAGCGCTGACTGTGCCTGTAGACGCCCTGGTGGCCAGGTCGGATGGAAGTGTTGTTTATACTGTACAAAATGGTGTGGCTAAAGAAGTACAGGTCAAGGCCGGCATCTCCGACGGCAAGGTTACTGAGATTACCGGCGGCTTACAGGAAGGCGACCAGGTCGTTGTACTGGGACAGCAAAGCCTGGTGGACGGAGCCAGGGTGCTGGTTGGCGGCGGAGAAGATAAAGCCAATAGCCAGCCGGGCGCCCAGGGCAAACAGCCCAATTAAGCGGAGGCGATATTTTGAAAATAGCTGATTTTTCAGTCGACCGGCCGGTGACTATTGTAATGATCATCCTTGGCATGCTGGTGCTGGGACTCTTTTCCCTGCACTTTCTATCCATTGACTTGCTGCCTGATATCACCAGCCCGACCATTTCTATATCCGCATCCTACCCCGGCGCCGGGCCGCAGGAAGTGGAGCAAGATGTAACTAAAGTTATTGAGGCCGGTGTGGGTACTGTCAGCAGCGTGCAGAAGATCGATTCGACAAGCCAGACCGGTTCCAGCCAGGTCCGCCTGCAATTTGCCTGGGGCACCAATATGGATACCGCCCTGGCGGATGTGCGCGCCCGGCTTGATACCATCAAGCGGCGGTTGCCGGACTCGGTGGATACCCCCACGGTATCTAAGTTCGATACAAACATGATGCCGGTCATGAGCGTGGCAATATCCGGGCAGCAAGATCTGGCAAGCTTAAAGAAATTGGTTGACGATACAATCCAGCCCGCTATTGAGCGGGTGGACGGCGTTGCCGCAGTTAGTGTAATGGGCGGTCTGAACAGGGAGTTTGAGGTGCTGGTGAACCCCTGGCGTCTGCAGCAGTATAATATCAGCATCAGCCAGGTGAGCCAGACCCTTCAGGGTGAGAACGTAGATGTCGCCGGAGGGATAATGCCCTGGGGCCATAAAAATTACGTCGTGCGCGGCCTGGGCAAATATGAGGACATCGAACAGGTAAGAAACATACCCATACCGGTCCAAGGCGGTGTCATTCACCTGAGTGACCTGGCTGAAGTGAAAGACACTTTTGCCAGGCGTGACTCCTACTCGCTCTTGAACGGGCGGCCGACAATGAGCATCTCGGTGAACAAGCAGAGCGGGGCCAATACCGTGGATGTTGCGGACAGAGTGAAAAGTGAACTCAGCCGGCTCCAACAGCAACTGCCGGGTGACCTAACGTTCGCCTTGGCCTTTGACCAGTCCGTAACCACCAAAAATTCCGTAAACGACGTGGCCCGGACCACGATCCTGGGGGGCGGCTTGGCTATCATTATCCTCTTGATATTTCTCCGAAATCTGCGTACGACTGTGGTTATTGCCACAGCTATCCCTTTTGCCATTATTACGACCTTTGTCCTAATGTACTTCAATAAAATGACCTTGAATATGATGTCCATGGGCGGCCTAGCCCTCGGGGTCGGCCATATGGTGGACTATTCCATCGTGGTGCTGGAGAGTATTTACCGCCACCGGCACGCCGGTTTTGAGCCAAAAGAAGCGGCAAAAAAAGGCACCGCGGAGGTCGGCACCGCGGTTATTGCCTCGGCGATCACGGTGGCCACTGTTTTCCTGCCCATGGTATTCGTCACCGGTATGGCCGGGCAGCTTTTTAAACAATTTGCCCTGACCGTTGCTTTTTCGCAGCTTGCCGCCCTTTTCGTAGCGCTGACCTTGATCCCGCTTTTGTGCTCCCGCATTCTGGGCAGAGTTGAGCAGGCCGGCGATGGCAGCCGCTGGTGGCACAAGCTCTTTAATAAAAGCGGGCAGTGGTATGACGCTCTCGACGGGAAATACCGCAATTTGCTCGTTATTTCGTTGAAGAAACGGGTCCTGGTGGTTTCCGTGGCGGCAGCTGTTACCATAGGCAGCCTTTTTTTGATCCCCCTGATCGGCACGGAATTTATGCCGAGCCAGGATTCCGGCCAGATCAGCGTGGACGTGAAAATGCCCATTGGAACAATCCTGGCGGACACCGGCGCGGTAATGACCAAGCTGGGGGAAGCGGCCGGGCAAATGCCGGAAGTGGATACCATCCTGACTTCCGTAGGTGGTGGGCGGGGAGCAGCCGGTAGCTCCCAAACCGAGTCCGGGTCGATGAATATCAAGCTGAAGCCCATGGGAGAGCGCAACAGGTCGACAGATCAGGTAATGGAGGACCTCAGAGGCAAATTCAGGAATATTCCGGGGGCTACCATCCGGGTTTCAAGCAGTTCCGGAACAAACATCTTGAGCCGCGGCTCCAGCGGCCGGGCGATTGAGGTTGATATCAAGGGAGACGACCTGGATGTTTTGAAGAATTTGGCCGGCCAGGTTAGCGAGATCATGAAAAGCGTGGAGGGCACCCGCCAGGTTTCCAACAGTATGGAAGTCGGGCGGCCGGAACTGCGCCTGGTTTTCGAGCGGGAAAAAGTGGCGCAGTATGGTCTCACCACAGCCCAGGTATCGCAATTATTGTCCATGGCGGGTGACGGCCAGGTTGTCAGTACGGTGGATGCCGGCGGCACCGCCGTTGACTTGCGGCTGATGCTCAGCCCGGAGGCTCGTTCCAGCACCGGCGCCTTGGAGAATCTCTTTATCACCCAGGGAGGGGTACAGGTGCCCCTCACCCAGTTGGCTCGCTTTGAGGAGGGGGAGGGACCCAACGTGATTAACCGCACTTCTCAATCCAGGGTCGCTTATGTTTACTCCGATTACGCCGGCCGGGATCTGGGCAGCATTCAGAAGGAGATCCAGGCAAAAGTGGCCCAGCTGCCGCTTCCCGCCGGGTACGTCATACAGTACAGCGGCCAGCAGCAGGATATGGCTGAGTCCTTCTCCAGCCTGGGGATGGCGCTGTCCCTGGCTCTGATGCTGGTATACATGGTCATGGCCGGGCAGTTTGAATCGTTGCTGTACCCGTTCTGCATCATGTTTTCAATTCCCGTGTCCGTGACCGGCGTTGTGCTGAGCCTGCTGGTGACCGGGCGGGCTTTCAGCGTTCCCGCCTTTATCGGAATAATAATGATGTCCGGGATTGTGGTCAACAACGCTATCGTGCTGGTGGATTATATCAACACCCTGAAAAAACGTGGACTTACCCGCAACGAGGCAATTGTCCAGGCCGGCCCGGTGCGTCTGCGACCGATCTTGATGACGGCGCTGACCACACTTTTCGGCTTGGTGCCGCTGGCCCTGGGACTCGGGGAAGGTGCGGAGACTCAGGCGCCCATGGCCACCGTGGTTATCGGCGGCCTGATGATTTCCACTTTTCTTACCCTGGTGCTCATCCCGGTCGTATACACTTTGCTAGACGACCTGGGCGGCAAGATTACCAAACGGCTCCGGCGGCGCGCTAGTAAAGATGTTACAGGGTTAACTGAATAATGAGAGCCGCGTTGATATTTATATAGATAAAAAGACCTTTGGGCATATATTAGCGGCGATTTTCAGCTCAAAAATAATAGTGCCGAAAACATGAGCCGCTTGATATGCCTGAAGGCAGGTATGCTCCTTGTTTCAGCGGGAATAATAGCTGAAAAAAACGGAGTTGATTGAAGATTTATAGCAAGTCGAACCGGAAGATTGCCGTTGTGGGAGCTGGCTATGTCGGGTCGTCGGTGGCTTACGCTCTGGCCATCAGTGGTCTCGTCTCAGAACTTGTGCTGGTGGATGCTGATACCGCCAAAGCTGCTGGCGAGGCTATGGACCTGGCGCACGCCGCGGCTTTTATCAAGCCTGTGTCAATATACGCCGGAACTTTCGAGGATTGTCGGGATGCCGGTATCGTTATATTTTGCGCCGGGTCAAGCCAGAAGCCGGGAGAAACCAGGCTGGACCTGCTGCAAAGGAATTACGCCATTCTGCGGGAGAGCCTTCCTGAATTGCTACGCGGGGGAGGTAACGGCATACTATTAATTGTCAGCAATCCTGTGGACGTGTTGACTTACGCTGCGCTGAAAATTACCGGGCTGCCTGCGGAGCGGGTTTTCGGTTCCGGCACGGTTCTGGACAGCTCCCGTTTCCGGCACAACCTGAGCTGCCACTGTGGTGTCGCTCCCAGGAATATTCACGCCTACGTCGTGGGAGAGCACGGGGACAGCGAAGTGCTGCTCTGGAGCCTGGCTTACATTGCCGGCACCGGGCTGGATTGCTTCTGCGAACTGGCCGGCATTCCGCCGGTCGACCGGGTGGAAATAGACAGCATGGTAAGAAACGCGGGCTACGAAATTATTTCCAGAAAAGGAGCGACATACTATGCCGTCAGCCTGGCGGTGAAACGAATCTGCGAAAGCATTATCCGCGATGAATACAGCATCCTGACGGTATCCGGGTTGATCGACGGCGCTTACGGTGTCAGCGGTTGTTGTTTGGGCCTGCCGGCCGTGGTAAACTCGCGGGGCCGGGGAAACCCGCTAAAATTGCCGTTGACTGATAAAGAAGAAGAGGCTTTGCGGAATTCAGCAGATATTATAAAGGCCGCCATAAAGCAAATAAACCTGTGAAACAGATATCCCCAAACAGTACTGACGCATAATTCTCAGAGCCGTTAAATTAAAGCGTTGTATCCTTTTAAAGAGAATATTTTTTCGCAAAACCCTACTGGACAAAATATATTCGTTATGAGATAATAGTGTGGGTTACCAGAAGAAAGGGGCCAACACTATGAAACATGATGAAAATGGGGCCATATTAATATGCGGGCGTATGTTTACAACTGAAGAACTTCGAGATGTCATTGAAACGGTGCGTCTATTTCCGAAATTGAGT
>NZ_JAKOAV010000062.1 GCF_029478095.1 Pelotomaculum isophthalicicum JI
TTTGGATGGAAACCCACGCTGCCGACCGGTTTGCCAACCTCAGATTAAACGAAGCCATCGGGGTTGGGGCTGAGGTGCTCGTTACCGCCTGCCCGTATTGCATCACTATGTTTGAGGATAGCAGGGCGGTCTTGAATTATGACGACGTCATTCAGGTCAAGGACATCACGGAGATCCTCCAGGAGGTGATTTAGATTACCGGGAAGCTAAGCATGCAGGAAGCGATTGGCGTGAGGGATCGGTGAATAACCGCCGACCTCCCACTCCACCGTACGTACCGTCCGGTATACCGTCAAGATGAACGTAACTAGTGAATACCTTTGTGATACTTGCGAAACCTAAACTGACGAAATATTTGTTAGTGAGAGTATGATTCAGGATTGGGTTACTGGATATTCTCCAGTAGCCCTTTCTTGTTATTTTCATTATTTTCACTTTGCGCCGCTGCATCCAGATATACATCCGGAGTCTGCGCCTTATCCATTAATCGAGGTTTGCCGCAGCGTTCTTCATGTCTGCTTATATACATTCTATTGGCGGTGTTGGATAAATGAAGTTTAAACAGTTGGAAACATTTTTAGGGGTGGCTGATCAACAAAGCTTTACCATGGCAGCCTATCAGCTTAATATTAGCCAACCGGCAGTAAGTTTTCAAATCAAGGCGCTTGAGGATGCTCTTGATGTAACTTTATTCAAGCGTGAGGATAAGAAAATGGTATTAACCGATGCCGGGCAACTGCTTTATCCTGAAGCGAAACAAATTTTCATGCATTACCAAAAAATCAAGGCCGAATTAGACAACCTGAAAGGGCTGAAAAAGGGACACGTGGTTGTAGGCGCCGGTCAAATTCCGGGGGAGTACCTTCTTCCGCTTTTGATCGGGGCATTTAAAAAAAGTTATCCTGGTATTCGAATTACACTTAAGATGTCTGGAAGCGGGCAGGTGGAGCGCTGGATCAAGGAGCGGGAGGTCGATCTGGGTATTACCGATGTGCCCGTGGATAGTGAAGATATTGAATGCTTCACCTGGTTGCAAGATCGACTAATATTAATTGTTTCGCCTACACATCCGTGGGTGAATTCAGGCACTATAAAAATCTCCGATTTGAAGAGTGAAAAGATGATTTTTTGCGAACAAGGGTCGGGGACCCGCCGGGCTGTTGAACAAAAATTGGCTGAATATAACATTGAAACCGGTGAGATAGCGGCGGGATTGGAGTTGGGAAGTACTCGAGCTGTAATCACGGCAGTCAAAGCGGGCCTGGGGGTAAGTATTGTATCCAGGTTTGCCGTGCGGGAATCGTTAAAATTGGGATTGGTGAGGGAAGTGCGGGTGGCTGGCTTTGATTTATGGTGCAATCTTTATCTAGTCCGGCACACTCAAAGAATGGGAGGGTTTGCTATTGATGCCTTCACCAGTTTTATCAATAACCGAGATATTCTAAATCAGCTTTCGTAGTTAATAAACCCATACTGACGTGGTAAATGATTTAAATAGCAATCCCGTATCACTATCAAAGTGGTACGGGATTGCTATTTAAATCATTATTTTCAGCCATTTGCGGGTTTTTAACAATGCCTCTTATTGTTGTTCAAATCATGATATTTTAGGTTATGCTTCCACGCTTCTGCCGGTTGAAACACTTTTCCCGGAAGATAAACCCTCTTGCTCATGGTCTTCTTTAACCAAAATCGGGAAGTTTTCTACTACAAACAAGTAGGCTAAAGCTAAAACGCTCCACATGCCTAAAGTAATCAGCCACTCCCAGATGCTGGGGAAGTAATGGCCGCCCGCGCTTTGAGCCATCCCTGTAAAGACCACGTTCATGCGGTTGAACACGACACCTGCTACTACTAAAATTGATGCGGTTAAAACACCCCATTGCGTGTTGCGGATGGCGGGAATTGCGTACATAAAGATGGGAACCAGAACAAATAAGATCATTTCCACTAAAAACATGTTGCTTTCGAAAGAGCCGTTAAAAGCCATGGAGTATACGCCGTGGTAGTTCAAGTCAATCATCCTAACAATAAAGTAGACAATCAACATACACATGGTAACTTTAGTGAGGCTTGAGAAAATCGGCGTTTCCGGTTTTCTGTTATAGGCTCTTGCCGCCAGCGTTCCTTCTATAGTCACCATCGCCGGCCCCAGGAAGAAGGCGGACCAGACAAAGAAGAACGGTATAATCATAGACCACCATAACGGGTTAAGCCGGTCAACTGTTACAATATAAAGCGAGCCCAGTGACGACTGGTGCAAAGTGGGTAAAACAATACCCAGGATTGTTAAAGGAACCATGGCTTTGCTTAAAATGTTCTTCAAAGGACCGATCTTAACTCTTTCAAAGAATATATCCCCAAACTCTAACACTTGTACAGTGGTATACAGCGATATGCACCAAAACACTTCAAACAGCACCGAGTGGAAACCCCAGTAAAAGAACGGCCGCCAGCAGTTTGTCCATCTCCCGATGTCCAGCAATAGACTCACCAGGGCAATGATATAGCCAATCAACGAGGTTAACAGCGCGGCGCGGGCAATCGGCAGATACTTTTCTTTGTGCAATACGTGCACAATCAACGCCGTGCTGAAGCCGCCGCCCGCCAGGGCGATACCGCATAGCAAGTCAAATCCGATCCACAAACCCCAGGGCCATTCGTCACTTAAGTTGGTTACCGCTCCAAGCCCTAATACAAAACGCGCCAGGGCGGTTACAACCGCAATACCCGCTAAACCAATCAATACATACCTGAATGGAGTAAGCTTAAAACTCCAGGTCTTTTGCATTGACACCTCCAATTTAAAAAGATTTACTCATCTTGTTTACCTTCAATAGTATTGACGGCTTCATACATTTCCTCATGATGATGCACTTCGTCGCGTCTTTTCGTATAGAAATTCAAAGCCGTCAGGATGGCGCCCCAACCGACAAAGATATATGGGGTCCATTTAAGCACGCTCCAGGTTAAAGACGGAATGGATTTTTCGGAGACATCTTTGCCGTATGCCGTGGTTTTTAAGCCAATTTCATCAAAAGGCACATCAGAAATATAAAGCCAGGATGTTCCGCCATACTCTTTTTCCCCGTACACTCGCTTGATATAGTTAGGATTACTGTTAATTCTCTTCCACGCCTCTTTTAGCAGTTCGTCTCTTTCCCCATATGTCAGTGTGCCTGTCGGACAAGCGGTAACGCAAGCAGGTTTCAAGCCTTCTTCTTTCATGCGGTCATAACAAAACCGGCACTTTTGCACAAAGGGAAGGGCCTTGTCCCATTGAAAAGACGGCACTCCAAACGGGCAGGCAATCATACAGTAACGGCAGCCAACACAATAATCCTGATTTAATTCGGTTGGCTTATAAATTACCGCACCTTCTTTGGTTTTTACGAATGAATGGGTGAAGCAGGCCGATTCGCACGCGGGTTCATCGCAGTGCATGCATTGTCTTTTTACAAAACGCCATTTAACTTGATCGCCCTGTTCGATTAAATGGTAGTTTACTACAGTCCAGTTGTATGCGTCCGTTTTGCCAGGGGCGTCCCAGTTATTCGTAAATTCGGTTTTAGTGGCCGGTAAGTCGTTCCACGTTTTGCAGGCAACCATACAGCTCCGGCAGCCAATGCATCTGGAAACGTCCACCAATACACCCTTTGACATCCTCACACCTCCAGTTTCTACTTGGAATTAAGTTGCTTGCAATTCATTTGAAAACATTACGCTTTCTTTATGTTGCAAAGAAAAGCTTTGGATTCCGGTATCATTGTGTTAGGGTCCCCGACGCTGGGTGTTATATCGTTGACCGAACTGCCCGTGGCCAGTCCCTGATAACCCCAATGGAACGGCATGGCAATAAGTTCTATTTCCTTGCCGTCAATGTTGAGCGGTTTGATAATTGGCAGCACGCTGACCTTGCATTTTATTCCACCGCGGATGGAACTGACAGCTACCATATCGCCAGGTTTAACCCCAATCTTATTAGCGAGGCCCGGCGATATGGTAGCAAACATTTCCGGCATTAGCTCTGCAAGATTGGGGCAGTTTCTGGTTACGGCGCCGCTCTGGTAGTGTTCCACCAGGCGGTGGGTGGTGGCAATATAAGGGAAGTCCGGAGACGCCGCCGGCGCGACTTTGGCGAAGTCACCTTTATACCTGGCAGCCACAGGGTTGTTTTGCAGTTTGCCCATAATGTTTTTTACCGGACTCTCAACCGGCTCGTAGTGCTCCGGTAGCGGGCCGTCTTTCATGCCGGTAGGCGCGAACAGCCTGCCTTGTCCTTCGGTATTCATGAAGAACGAGTTGGCCGCTGATTTGTCCGGTGTGATAAAGTCGCCGGTCACGGCGTCCTTGAACGGGAAGTCGGGTACGTCGTTGTTGACCCACTGCGCGCCGTCCCAGGAAACCAGCATTCTCTTGGGGTCCCAGGGCTTGCCGGAGGGGTCGGCCGAGTTGCGGTTATAAACGATGCGCCGGTTTGCCGGCCAGGCGAATGACCATTTCGGAAAGAGACCGAGGCCGCTCTTGTCTTCCCGGCTGCGTCTCTGGCAAGCGGGTACTTTCAATACCGGGTCTACAAACATGTAACCCGCGTAAATCCAGACGCCGCATGCCGTGGAGCCGGTGTCGGTAAGCTTGGCGAAGGAATCCAGCAAGGCACCGTCGGCTACGTTGTATCCGTTCATTTCTTTGGCGATTTTCATGATATCCGGCTCGTCGTGGCCGGGCAGGTCGTAATCCCAGACCATATCCAGGATGGGGGCGGGGAACTTGCCGCCGGCCTTGTACTCTTTACGGATGGCCTTAAACATTTCGTAGGCGATCCAGAGATCGCTCTTGGCCTGTCCGGGCGGTTCCACCGCTTTCCAGCGCCATTGAATCCAGCGGGAGCTGTTGGCCACTGTTCCTTCCTTCTCGTAGGAAAAAGCGGTCGGCAATAGGAAAACCTCGGTTTTGATGTCGGCCGGGTTGGCGCCGGGACGATGCCAGAAAGCTGCTGTTTCAGTTTCAAATAAGTCGACGGCTACCATCCAGTCCAGGTTTTCCGTCGCTTTGCGCGCGTTGATGGTATTGGGACCGCCTACCGCCGGGTTCTGTCCCCAGGCGAAGTAGCCTTTAATGCTCCCCGCGGCCATTTTTTCAAAAATCGCCATGTGGGAGTGGTCGCCACCGGTGTGCTTGGGCAGGTAGTCGAAACAAAAATCGTTATCTTTTGTCGCCTTATCACCGTACCAGGCTTTAAGCATGCTGATCAAGAACTTTGGTTTGTTGGACCAGTAACTTGTCTTGGGAGTTTCTTTTTCCAGGTATTCCTTTAAGTTTGTGTGTGCTGTCGCATTCGGGGCGCCTACGTAGCCGGTGAGGTTTCCATACAGAATGCCTTGGTCGGAAGAGCCCTGCACGTTTGACTCGCCCCGCTGGGCGTTGACGCCGCCGCCGGCGATGCCGATGTTGCCCAGCAAGAGTTGCAGCATGGCTGTCGCCCGGACATTTTGGGCGCCGTAAGTGTGCTGGGTGATGCCCATGGCGTAAATCAAGTTGCCGGCCTTATCGGGCCTGCCGGTGGAACAGTACAGATCGCATACTTTCTTGTATGTGTCTTCAGGTGTGCCGGTAATTTTGCAGACCGTCTTAATGTCGTAACGAGAGAGGTGTTTTTTAAGAATCTGAAACACGCAAAACGGGTCCTGCAGGGTCGGGTCTTTTTTGATTGCGTCCCCGTCTTTCTGGTACTGCCAGCTCTGATTATCGTATGAAAACTTGCCGTCTTTCTCCGTCAATCCGCTAAAGGCGCCGTCATTCAGGGCATAGTCCGGGTTGACCAGGTAGGAGGCGTTGGTATAATTAACCACATAGTCATGGAAATAGAGGTTATTTTCAATGGCGTAATTCATGATACCGTAAAGGAAAGCAATATCAGTCCCGGGGCGGTGCCGGGCATAAATGTCCGCCTTGGCTGCCGTCTTGGTAAACCTTGGATCGACAACAATCACTTTAGCGCCTCTTTGCGCCACGGCAATACCCAGATGCCGCATGACCTGCGGGTGGGTTTCCGCGGAATTGGCGCCGATAAATAAAAATACGTCAGTATTCTTATAATCGGTGAAACTGTTGGTCATAACTCCCCTGCCAAATGATTGGGCCAGGCCGGTTACAGTGGAGGAGTGACACAGCCGGGCGTGGTGGTCAAAATTAATAACCCCCAGGGAACGCATCATTTTTTGGAAGAGATAGTTTTCCTCATTGTCGCAAGATGCTGCCGATGTGGGCGATGGCTTGAGTGCGGTTAACCGTGACACCTTTATCGTCCTTTTCTTCAAAAGTTGCATCCCGGGTTTGCTTCACTCTCTTTGCAATTTCAGTGAGAGCCCAGTCCCAGTCTTTCTTTTCCCACTTGGTGCTGTTCGGGGCGCGGTACAGTACTTCCGTTATCCTGCGGTCATTAAGAGTCCGCTTGTGTTTCTTGTCCACAATGGTGTTGGCGTCGCCGAGGGCAATACCCTTGCAGCACATGGAACCTTCGTTGTTGGGGTTGTCCGGGTCACCTTCGATATAGATTATCCTGTCTTCTTCGGAATGGACTATAAGTCCGCAGCCGACTCCACAAAAGGCGCAAACGGAAGCGGTTTCTTTTGTCTTTTTAATTTTAAGGGGACCTGCTTCAAAAGTGGGCAGCTTGTCTTCCGTGGTGCCGGCAAAAGCAGGTATTGCGTTTGCCCCTTCCAGTAAAGCTGTACTACCGGCGCCCACACCTAGAAATTTCAAAAAATCGCGACGACTAATTTTTTGCTTCACAAATCTGACCTCCTTTGAAATAAAAGTGTGCTTGCTTAATCATATTGTTTATCTCCTTTCCAAGCCGGGAGGCATACCTGTTTCCTTATATACCCTAACGACCTGGAAATCATAGCTAATAGCTTTAGATCGCCAGGTTCGGAGATGTTATTAAAAACCACTATTTGAAACACTTATATTCTGATTCCGCTTTAATTGATTAAGGCGGTCAAATTTTCTAAATTTCCTCTTCTATCCTCCTTTCTTATAGCTAATAAACCAGTTGGTTAACTTTATAGCTTCTTGCTCTCTGTAATCAAGCTTGTTGTTTCAGTTCGAATTTTACCATAAATTATTTCCATAATACAAATAAACTATTTTTATTATATGTAGATATTTTATAAGCATTTTAAGGGTTTGCATATCAGTCACATGGTTCCCTTAATGTCTGTATAATGGGGTTAATTGTAGCTAATTCATCATAGAGATTTAATTTAGCGCTATTGGGGCGTAGATGTATTTATTGATCATTTCCTGTTTGTTCATAAAAATAGTTTATTTGCAGCGCTGGTTCATATAAAAATATTTTATATAAATAATAAACAATTGCTTTATATATTCAAAATTATATAATTAAAAAATAAGATTAATTTTTTTAAATATGAAATGCATAAATAAAAATTACAATTTTTCTAATTGATTAACTAAGATCTGTAGTAGCCAAGTTTTGATTAAAGTTTTCCATGGAAGGAAATTAGTTATTAACTCAACTTTCTCAGATAAAAAAGTGACTTAAAGCCTTGATATTCCTGATATTTTAGCGATAAAGAAGCCAAAACACCCCAAACTTTTGGTAAAATAGAATTGACAAAAAACCACTCCACCAAA
>NZ_JAKOAV010000063.1 GCF_029478095.1 Pelotomaculum isophthalicicum JI
AATACATGAGGTAATAAATGGGGTTCAGCATGCCCAGCTTGAGGGGCGCCTGCTCCTGTTTTCTGATGTTGTTATGCGCAAACGCGTCCGCGCCGTTGCCAATCTTGAGGGCCGCCCAATAAGTGCCATCGGCCAGAATATCGCCGATACCTTCCCGCCGGACGATTCTGTCCAGCAGCCAGTAAAATCTCTCCGCGTTGCCTTCCGGGCATCCTTCAAAGTCCTTTTCAGTCAAAATGCCGGCTTCCAGAAGCTCAACGGCGAAAGCCATAACCTGCGGGCCCGAGAATCCGTCGATGCCATACTCCGTGGCGCGCTGGGCGATTCTAAAGCCAAACTCCAGGTCGTCCACATAGGCCCCCATCGCATAAGTAAGCTTGGTGAAGCATTTCATCATGTATCTTGAGACTCCCGGGACGGAAATCAACGCGCCGCATTTCAGCGGACAGTTATAGCAGCTGATTAAGCGCGTCCGCACACCTAATTGGGTCTTAGTCCACTGTTCTTCAATTTCCGGGGTCCAGAAGCCTTTCCTGCGTTGGCGGGCGTTTCCCCACATGAAATTCTCGGTGTGCCACCTCTCGTCGCATTCCAGCATCTCCTGCGGCGACCCGAGAATGGCCACGATGGGTATCATTCCGGGAACCGGGTTGGCTTGCCGCCACATGGCATATTCCAGCGCCCACTCGCTAAGCTTAACGAGTTCCTCAGGCTTGTAAATGTTGATGTCCTTTGTTCCGCGGACAGCTATCGCCTTTAACCCTTTGTCTCCCATGACGGCGCCCAGCCCTTGCCGGCTGGCGCTGGACCTGCCTTGTTCAATGGAAGCGAAAAAGACCCGGTTTTCACCGGCCAGGCCGATGGCGGCCACGTGGGCTCTCGGCTCGTTCAATTCCTTTTTAATCAGTTCTTGGGTTTCAACAGCGCCTTTTCCTGCCAAATGAGACGCGTCGCGTATTTCTACTTTGTCATTGTTAATCCACAAATAAACCAGCTTGGGGGACTTGCCGCGGATGATCACTTTGTCATAACCGGCATACTTCAATTCAGGCGCAAAAAATCCCCCCATCATTGAATACGCCACATACTGCGTCTGGGGAGAAATCGTGGTGATCATGGTGCGGTTAGCGCCGGGAGCAGGTGTGCCGCATAAAAGACCGGTGCTGAATATAAGCAGGTTGTCAGGAGAAAACGGTTCGGTTTCAGGGGGAACCCTGTCCCACATTATCTTCATGTTGGTGCCTAGTCCCCCGATATGTTGTTCGGTCCATTTCGGGTCGGTTTCTACCTTCTCGATGTTTCCTGTTGATAAATCAACTTCTAAATTAAACCCTGTCTCTGCGTACCTCATTTTCAATCCCCTCTGTCTATCTTTTTAGGCCATAAGGGTACCTCCGCTCCGCAGCCATGGCCTTTAGCCGCGCAGGTTGTTCATGTTTGTCGCGCCTTTGACGGTCCACCGTTGTGGGTTTAAATAGTTGTGAGCTTAAATATTATTATAATTTAAAAAATAATTAATAAAATAACTAGAAAGGATGAAAAAAGCCAACGGTGAACTAACCTCGGGTTAATTCTTAAGGATTAGATGCCGGCAACAAATCGAAACCGATCAAATTCTTCACAAGCCTCACAACCCAATTCTCGTCTTTGCAGGGTAACGAGCCGCATGTTCACTACCAGACTAGTGATTGATACTAAGGCGCATTATTTGTTGTATTTTATACTCACCTCCATTTTAGTAAATACAAAATCAACTAACTAAATGTTGGTGACGTAATGCTACTTTCGCCCCGCTATCACTCCTTAAAATAGCGCTAAAAGCATGTCCAACAATGAGGTTTATAGGACCTCCGATTGTAATTATACTAATTTATTAATTATTATACAATATTTTTTCCCCCAGTAAAAATTTCATCTCCCAACTCAAAATCACCTCTAATGTAATCCAAAGGATACTTATCCACAAATAATGGAAAGCATAACGATGTCAATGATTTTTTTGGGTTTTATATAATTATATCTAATTATTTTGAAGCTGTTTCTTCCTCCCGAACAAAAATAAGCCGCAGCCTTCGCGAGGACGAAAGCTGCGGCTTTCCGCGGTACCACCCCGATTGGTTACATAGAAGCATATTCTCGGGTTCATTGACTATTGACTATTGACTACTGACTACTTATTTATCATCCTTGGCGGCGCGTTTTTCCTCTAAAGCAGCCTTTAACATTTCGCCTATATTTTGCGTGATAGAACCCTGATCGCTGTAGCGGGCAATTAATTTTTGATTGATTCTGCCGGCATTTTTCGAACTTTTAAAAACCCCAAAGTCATCTTGTTTTTCCGGCTGCCGGTATCCGCAAGCCCGGTCCGGACAAACCAGCATCTTTCCCCTTTTGCCGTTTACCAGCAACAAATACTTGCCGCAAAGAGGACATTTGGTTTTTGAGATATTATCGGCTTTATATACAGAAGTATCCGCAATGACGCTTTTCACCAACTCCAGGGCATTTTGCCTGATGCCTGCCATAAAGTCTTCTTTACTGTCCTTGCCCTTGGCGATATTGGCCAGTCTCTGTTCCCACTGGGCTGTTAATTCCGGTGTTTTTAAAGCCGGGGAGACCAGATTTATCAACTGCAATCCCTTAGAAGTAGGAGCCAGTTCTTTGCCTTGCCGCTCAATATAATTATTGTACAGCAATTTTTCGATAATTTCGGCCCGCGTGGCCGGCGTTCCCAACCCGCTTCCTTTCATAGATTCACGCAACTCTTCATCTTCAATAAATTTGCCGGGGTTTTCCATCGCCGTTAGCAGCGTGGCCTCAGTATAGCGGGCGGGCGGCTTGGTTTTTGACTTGTTTATTTTGCAGCTTTTGACTTGTTTTTGCTCACCCTTACTGTACATAGCCAGAGTTTGCTCGGGCAAAACATCGTCATTTGACGCTTCTTTGTCCGCCGTTTTAGCGGATACGGCCCGCCAGCCCGGATCTTTAACCACCTTGCCGCTGGAGTAAAAATGTTCGCCGTTTACCACCGTGGTCAGCGTCGTCTGGCCGTATCGGTAAGGAGGGTATAAAACAGCGATGAACCGCCTGGCGATCAGGTCGTAAAGGTTTTTTTCCTCCGCCGACAAGGCCGCTAGCTGCAGCAGTTGGCCGGTGGGAATGATGGCATGGTGGTCGCTGACTTTGCTGTTGTCCACAAAGCGTTTCGTCGGCTCCAAAGTCTTTTGCAGGAGCGGCTTGACCAGCGCGGCGTACGGGCCGGCGGCAATGCTCCTTAGCCGGGCCGGCAAGGTAGGCACAATGTCTGTGGTAATATAACGGGAATCGGTCCGCGGGTAGGTGACCAGCTTGTGCCTCTCATATAAATCTTGCAGCACGGATAGGGTTTTTTGCGCTGAAAATCCATACCGTTTATTGGCGTCCCTTTGCAGTTCCGTCAGGTCGTAAGCCAGAGGAGGCGGCTCACTTTTGCTCTCTGTGCGGACTTCTTTGATCACCCCCGGGTGACCTTTAATTTTATTGATTATTTCTTCGGCCTTTGGATAGCTGAATATCCTGTTTTTCCCGGCCGGGTCCCGCCAGTCGCCAAAATAGTCCCCGAAGTCCGCCCGGACAGTCCAGTAGTCCACCGGGACGAATTGTTTTATCTCAGCCTCACGGTTCACAATCATTGCCAGCGTGGGAGTCTGCACCCGGCCGGCGGTCAACTGGGCATTGAACTTGCAAGTCAAAGCACGGGTCACATTCAACCCGATCAGCCAGTCGGCCTGCGCCCGGCAAACAGCCGCGTTATACAAATTATCGTAAGCAGGCCCGGCTTTTAATTTGGCGAAACCTTCCCTGATGGCGTCATCTGTCTGGGAGGAAATCCACAAGCGCTTAAACGGCTTCTTCCAGTTGGCCAGAATCATAATCCACCTTGCCACCAGTTCGCCTTCCCGCCCGGCGTCGGTGGCAATCACCAATTCACTGATATCTCCCCGTTTCATCAGATTTCTGACAACCTGAAACTGGTGGGAAGTTTGTCTGATTACTTTTAATTTCATACTGGCAGGAAGCATCGGCAGGTCTTCCAGGTTCCATTGCTTATACTTACTGTCATAATCCTCCGGTTCAGCGAGAGCAACCAGGTGCCCCAGCGCCCAGGTCACTACATATCGCGGCCCTTCCAGAAAGCCCTTATTCTTGCCGGTGCACTTCAACACCCTGGCAATTTCTTTAGCCACGCTGGGCTTTTCCGCCAGAACAAGCGATTTCATTTTATCTCCTCTGTCCTATTAATTAATAATTGCCATACCATTATAGTACAATTGTTCTCCACAAAAAAGCTTAATATTATTATGAAGTTTGCTCAGCCTTCAACTTTTCTTCTTTCCAAGAATGATCGTCAAATCCATGGTAATATTATTTATTCCAATATCAAGAACCTCTTGAATCTTCTCATCCGTGGCTCCCCATGATAAAGGAGTCATTTTTACAAGATGTTCAATATTCTCTTTTACTGCCATGCTATAGAGTACTTGCCGCGCATCCAATATAGTAAAATTATTGCCGAATAGCTCTACAACCCGCTCATTTGAATATGTTTGCTTATCAGTTTTATCATAAAAAGCGCTTCTCAGTTCTTTAAGATAATAATTTCCCGGAACGACCTTGACGAGTATTCCATCCTCTTTAATAATCCTATTAAATATAATCACTCATTCTTAACAATCTGCTATTCATATTTCTTAACCAGCAGGCTGGCGTTCTGTCCTCCAAAGCCGAATGAATTGGACATAGCTACTTGTACCTTTTTCTGCCTGGCGGTGTTGGGCACGTAATCCAAGTCGCACTCCGGGTCGGGATTTGAATAATTGATTGTTGGAGGGATCAAGTCTTCCCGAATGGCTTTCACACATGCGATAAGTTCGGTTACTCCGCCGGCGCCCATCAAGTGTCCGGTGGCTCCTTTGGTGGAACTGACCGGTATCCGGTAGGCCCTCGGGCCGAAAACTTCTTTGATCGCCTTGGTCTCCACTTGATCACCCAAGACAGTTGATGTACCATGCGCGTTGATATAATCCACTTCTTCCGCCGAAATGCCGGCGCTCTCCAGGGCTTTACGCATGCAGTATATCTCTCCGGCAGCGTCGGGCGCCGGAACAACAGTGTGGTAGCCATCGCCGCAACGGCCGTAGCCGGCCAACTCGGCCAGTACATGCGCCTCCCGCCGCACCGCGTGTTCAAGGGTCTCGATGATCAAGACACCCGCCCCTTCTCCCATAACAAAGCCGTCACGGTCCCGGTCAAACGGGCGGGACGCCTGCCCGGGGTCATCATTGCGGCAAGAAAGCGCTTTTGCCGAGCAGAGCCCGGCGAGCATCAACAGGCAGAACAACGACTCAGCCCCACCGGCAATCACCACATCAGCTTCGCCTCTTTTTAGCATGTGCATGGCATTCCCCACCGCGTCCGATCCGGAAGCGCAAGCAGTGGTTACCGTAAGATTGGGACCTTTAATCCCATAGCGTATCGCCACCTGACCGGCAGCCAAGTTCGTCAGGAACTTAGGCACAAAGTGAGGGCTGATGCGCGAACCGTTCATTAACCTGGCCTGTTCTCCGGCAACGGTGATAATACCGCCTATTGCCGTCCCGAACACCACACCGACACGAAAAGGGTCCTCCCGGGAAAGATCAATCCTGCTGTCCTCAACCGCCATTTGGACAGCTGCCAAGGCAAACTGAATGAAGCGGTCAGTTTCGCGGACAAGCTTAGCCGGCATAAATTCGCCTGGAACAAATCTCTTGACTTCCGCTCCAATCTGACACTGTACCGGCGAAGCGTCCAACAGGGTGAGCCTTTCTATGCCGCACTTTCCCTTGATCAACCCCTCCCAGTAGGCTTCAGTTCCTATACCCAGGGGAGTTACCGCCCCCATGCCGGTAATAACTATTTTATCACACAACTGGGTCCCCTCCTGTTATAGTTAATAAATTTTAATCTTCTATATTAAAGTGACCTTATTTGCCTTTACTTTAATATTTTACCAAAATATAATATAAAATAAAAGCTTGATGGAGAGGGTATCTATGAACAGCATCACTCACACTAATACTTTCAGGGATCTTTTCGAGAACAACTTCACCTATCTCAACGGTTTTTTGCGAAATGTAGGCCGTTTTCCACAAAAGAACGCCCTGACCTGTCCGATAAGAAAAAAAAGCTGGACTTACCTGCAACTCAACGGCGAATGCAACAGGTTGGCCCACGCTCTTCATGCTGACGGGCTTAAAAAGGGTGATGTGGTTGTTTACCAGCTTTTGAATTCAGCTGAATTTATTTTTTGCTACCTTGCGCCTCAAAAAATAGGAGCGGTCAACTGCCCGATCAATTTCCGTCTTTCTCCAGGCGAGACCGCTTATATTCTTGATGAAAGCAAGCCGGCTGTTTACGTTTTCGACGAAGAAATCAGGGACAAGGCTGAGAAAGCCCTGGACATGGCCAGGCACAAACCACGCCGGGTGGTGATGGTGGAATTCCGCGGCAAAGAAAAACCATTTGACGGTTCCATCACCTACAATGAATACGTCAAAGACCGGCCGGAAACCGACCCCGGCATCGCACAACCCACCAGTATATACGATGAAACCACCCGGCTGTACACTTCGGGCACCACCGGCATGCCCAAGGGTGTGCCCTTAAACAATATTAACGAAATATTCACGGCTCATGACGTGATCATGCACTTCCCGCTTAACCAAACGGACAAGACTATGAATATGAGCCCCTGGTTTCACCGCGGAGGCCTGCACTCCGGCGGCCCTTGCCCCACCCTTTACGTGGGAGGCGAGGTGGTGGTGCTGAGGCAATTCAACCCCAGAGTGTGCCTTGACCACGTGGAAAATTACGGCCTCACCTTCCTAATCGGCGCGCCGCCGATGCTGAAGCTGCTGCACGACCTGCAGGTCAAGGAATCCAGAAACCTAAAAACAATTAAAGGAATTGTTACCATGGGAGCCCCCCTGGAAAGGGAAGCCTGCATCAGCTTCCAAAAGGTGCTTACTCCCAATATCTACAACGGTTACGGAACCACGGAAGCCTTCTGGAACACCTTCCTGCGGCCGTTCGACCTGCCGGAGATGGCGGGGTCCGCGGGGCGCTCCTGCACCGACGACGAGGCGGCGGTGGTCAAGGTCTACCCGGACCGGAGAGCCGAGCCGGACGACTTTGTGGCGAAAGACAACCAGGAAGTCGGTGAAATAATCATCAAGTCGTACGCTAAGTGTTCTTACGGTTATTTCAATAGCCCGGCCGAGGAAGAAAGGGTTTTTTACAAGGGGTGGATATACATCGGCGACCTGGGAACCTGGAATGAGGATAATTACATCACCGTGGTGGGAAGAAAGGACGACATGATCATCTGCGCGGGGGAAAACATTCACCCGGTGCAGGTGGAAGAAATACTCAACGAACACCCCAAGGTGAAAGAGTCCGCGGTGAGTAGCCCAGGGGAATCTCACCCCCAGGCCCTCTCAGAACCGGACGTGAACCTCTCAGCTCATCCGGCTCCCATTATCCAGCCCCAGGAAAAATTCCCATTTGCCAGTGTACGAACAGTTTTG
>NZ_JAKOAV010000064.1 GCF_029478095.1 Pelotomaculum isophthalicicum JI
TCTGGCAACCCACACTATTATCTCATAACGAATATATTTTGTCCAGTAGGGTTTTGCGAAAAAATATTCTCTTTAAAAGGATACAACGCTTTAATTTAACGGCTCTGAGAATTATGCGTCAGTACTGGCAACAAAGACTAATTGTCCAATTTTAGGGGGCCAAGCCGAGTCAATTGCCCCTCGAACACTGGCACAGCAGTTTGGCAGACCCGACTGTGGCCGATGCGATTTTGGACCGATTGATTCATAATGCTCATAAAATTGCGATGCGAGGTGATTCAATGCACAAAATTCTTTCCCATCAACCCAAGCCTGATGATCATTAATTAACCCATTTGTTTTAAATACGGCGGTGACCTTGACTGCTACCCCGCCAGTGGTTGTGTTTGCTTGCCGACGGGGTGGCTCCAGGGACATGGTTTCCTGACTACCCCCGTCGGAATTCTCAGTATACCACTGGCGGGACCCCGTCAGTCAAGGTTTCCCTGCGGCACCGCCGTAGAGATTACCTCGGGGGTTCACCTGGGACATGTTTTAATTCATCATCAAGCTGTCAACCTGGGCTTGAATGATGTCGACCAGTTTGGTATATCAGAAGTAGCAGCGTCACTCATTTCGATTCGTTGGTCGCCATCAATCGGAATGAGTGGTCGCCTTCGCTCGGAATCGATGGTCGATTTCGTCGTAATACGGATTTGACGATGCAACAGCAGTGCTGATGCTATCAGAGAAATACCATAAGCGTTTGCGTACAACCAACGGTCTGGAAAGACTGAACGAAGAAATTTGCCGCAGAGAACGGGTAATACGAATCTTCCCAAACCGTGAATCGGCTGTTAGGTTAATTGGAGCTTGGCTCCTTGAGATAGAAACAAATGGGCCGGTGGCAGAAGGTATCTTGATATGGCTGAATACCTTGGATACCGTTCTCTCCACCAGCACTTAATAGCCAGCGGGTACTTATTACCCATTTTTCTTAAAACAAGCCTATCCTGTACCCCAAAACTTTTTATGGTGCTTCCTTTCTAATTTTTACCACAGTAAATTCTTTTCCTTTCTACGATTATCTGGGCGATAATAAAGTAATAAAAGTAAGTTGTAAGGCATCAAATATAATTAATTACTGTAGGGTGGCATTGGCAAGATCAATTATATATCCAGCGCATGAAGGTTCTTTAACACGAATTGTTAGTTGATTGACCCCGGATACAGGAATTGAAATATATTGGGACATGCTTCCAGCTGTAAGATGAAATTGCTTAATAACATTGCCGTTACCTTCAAAAATCACGTTTACATCGGATGTATTATGGCTGTCATCAAATCCGAATACAGCAGATAATGTATTATATTCACTGTTTAGATTCCAGGAAAACGCGGTTTCAGAAGGTTGCGCCAAGCATGAAAGTTGCACGCCATTCTCATAATAATTTCCTGCCATTTTTATTATGGCACCTTTTCGGGTATTACTATAATTAACTCCATAATTAAATAAACTGCTTGACATATAATAAGGCTCTATAGTAGAAAAATCAGTTGTACTTTGATTAGTACTCGTATTATGTACTGACTCTGAGTTATTAGTTGTTATAATCACCGAATTCGTTTGAGCATCCCATTGAACATTAGCCCCTAATGCTTCAGCAACAAACCTTATGGGTACCATTGTCCTGCCGTTAATGATCTGAGGTGGAACATCAGGTTGGATTATATCCCCATTGACAATTATCTGGACAGGCCCCTGGGCTAATGCTGAGACTGCGCCAAAAGACAAGATACCAACAAGAATACCAAGTAATAAAAATAGCATATGCTTTTTCATCAATATTCCCTCCACAAATGTTTCATCTAAGATCGATATTCGCTTTGGTTCAATTACTTACACGTTTGAAATTATTGTCTACCATTTGAAGTCGCTATGATATCACCCCCTGCTTGACCCCTTAATTTTAAGTCTTAGTTCATAAGGTTTTCATAGAATTTTGATATTTTTATTCCGGAGCAGGGGCGGCGGCCTTGATGTCCATCCCGCTTACGGTCACCACTTATTGCCAACGGAGTAGTTCCGGAGAAATGACGCAAACTCCATTAAGCGCCCGCCGGGTTTTAAATTGTATCACACACGAGGAACCCCGGCCATCAAGGCTACCCTGCAGCGCCGCCTTGATTAAAAATTAACCTCTGGGGCTCACCAAGAACATTTTCATGATATAAGGGGAGCTGTTATTTACTGCCAAAGTGTCCCCTCCCCCTGACAACTTAATTTAACTTATGACTTTAACGTTTCCTTTCTTTAGCTACTAGTTTTACTCGTTAAATCAAATTGTTCTCCTTTTTTGTTTGTAAAATAGACTGTTAACTCATAATCTTTTCCATTAAAGTCCTTAAACACCCAATTAAATTCATGGTTTACGTACGGACTCACATATAAGTCGTAAGTATATTCTCCTGGCGGAAGAGGAGTTTCTTTGTCCCCATCAACGTGTTCTACAGGCGATCCATTTAGATAGAGTCCAGCTTTATAACATGTATAATAACTATTGCTACGTTTATGCCATGCCCATTTTGTCCTTTTCCCGAACTCATTATTTTCTAAATATACGCTATCCATAATAAGCGGCTCTTTTAATGAGATAGTAAAATTAAAATGACCATCAAGTTTACCATCAGGTTTTAAAACTCCCCCATATGTCTCGTTAACTTTATCTTGGTCACAGCCCACAAATTTGAAGTTACTTATCTGGTTGATTGCAATTTTTTCTGATTGGGGTTGTGTCGTATCGTGTTGAGAAACAATTTCCTTGCTAGAAGCTTGGTTTGAAACAGACGCAGAATTATTTGAAGATGACTGACTTGAAGGCTGTGACTGTGATTTACTTGAGCACCCACTTATAACAATACACACAAATAACAATAACAAAGCCAATATATTTTGCTTCAATTTCTTTGTATCCACGATAAATACCTCCACATTTGAAATAAATAATTAATTGTTATCAAATCAAATGGGCTAGAACATCGTCATAATTAAGAGAATCGGCTCCTTGAATATAAAAGTCGAGCTATTATCTCATTAACATTTAAATTAAAATCTTGACATAAACCACCTTCCTTTAATATACAGTGCAACCTGCAAAATTTCTAGCCCTTGAAAAATAAGGCCCCAAACAAGAAGCAAATTAGCTTTACCCAAAGCCTGACATTAACTTAGATTACATTATTTACAATAAAAAGAAGTGATTTCCTCGTCTCGTGTCGAATTTACTCAAAAACACCCAAAACATACACACGAGGAGGAAACCCCGCTATGTATGTTCTACAAGAAGTGCTTTTTCCCTTTGAGGTTTTTGTAAAAAAGTGCGACCAGGAAGACCAGATTTTTCAGCCCTTGAATCGATAGACGTGGAGCCCATTAACAAAATGTTCCCCGGCTATAAAGGAATAGGCCGGCACGGTTACAGCCGCGCAGCGTTGTTCAAAGCCCTTGTGCTGCAAAAGCTCATGCAGTTGCCGACTATCGAGGCCCTGGTCAGGTGCCTTAAATATTCCCCTCAGCTTACGTGCTGGTGCGGTTTTGACATCCGGAAACCCTTGCCTTCGACCACTGTTTTTTATCGCTTTCTCGGTGACTTGAAGGAGAAGAACGGGCAGGAACTTCTTAACCAGGTTACCGAAAAAATGGTTGTTCAAGTAGCGAAACACACCTCTTCCGAAGGCATGGTCGTCATTGACAGCACGGACATCCCGGCCCGGGAAAGGCCGGAAAATGAACAACTTGGTTCGGCCTGGGGCCACCGGACGGCATCGGAGGAGGAGACCGAACTGTTTTACTGCTACAAGTTCCACGCCGCAGTGCTGCTCACGGACATTGGCCCGTTGCCTTTAGCGGGCCGGCTCGCCCCGGCCAATGTGGCGGATGTGGAACTGGCGCCGAAACTGATGAGCAAAGCCTGCCAGCAGTACCAGATGATTTACGGTTTTCGTCCGGAATATTACCTGATGGATGCCGGCTACGACTCCAACGATATTTACAAGAACACCATCGGTCTGCAAGGGCAGGCCATTATCAAGCTGAACAGACGAAACCAGAAGAAACCGCCGCAGGGCTTTGACGAAAACTACACTCCCCTTTGTCCCGCCGGACAAGCGATGGTTTTTTGGGGGTCAGACAAAAAGCACCTGACAATTAAATTCCGGTGTCCCAAGGCCGCCGGCCGGCAGGTAGAGTGTCAAAAAGAATGCAATTGCGACAACTCCTACGGGCCGGTGGTTAGGTTAAAGGTAACCGAAAACCCCCGTTTGTTCTGTTGTCCCCACCGGGGTAGCGAAAAATGGCAGAAACTGTACAGCAAGAGAAGCTCCATAGAAAGTTGGTTCAGCCTTTTAAAAGAGCATCTCTCCCTGGATAAAATGAACCGGCGCGGGATTGACAAGGCTTTTGTTGATGTGACCATCAGCATGATTACGTTCCTTGCCGGTACCCTGGCTCAAATGAAACAAGAGCAAGAAAGTCTGAAGGCCGCCTAAATTAGAGGCTGGTAATTTTTCAAAATGCGGTCTTCTACCAGGGGGGTGATCTGTCCCTTTTTGCCTGGTTTTCTCTGAGATTTTAAATTTCTACAATATTTTACGAAGAAAATGCATGATCAATGTCAGCTACGGCCTGATTAACTATTTTTTGCCATTAGAAAAGTGTTATTTTGCAGGTTGTACCATATTTATTACAATTATCAACTAAGCTTTAGATCTCCAATTCTATTATACATAGAACTTAGACGGTGTCAACTTATTGTAGGATTTGGCCTGGTAGGCGTATTTTTTGAGCGTTTTCTGAACCGCCCGGGGCGTAAGCCTGATGGATAAGAATTTGCTTTTTGTCGGAATGAGCATAACAAGAGCCACAAGGCATGTCAAACACACAAAATATTTCTTCCCAATACATGATTTTACATGGGGTATGCGCAAAACAGCACAGAATTGCAGTGTTTAGAGAGAGAATCGGCGCGGATTCCAGAAACATCCAAATAAAAACTACAATTCACACCTGCGTGGATCGAAACGATACTTCGGCTTGACAACCTTTGCACGCTTCTCGTACTTGCATACCCAGCAGCTGCAGGACAGGTTGTATTTTGCCAGCCGACCAGGCTGTTTTTTGAAAATCAACTGGTCCCAATAGCTGTCGTACCCGACAACATCAAAGAACCGCGGGCTGCCGAAACACCCGTCTCTGGTCAAAAAATAATATCTGCTGGCTTCTCCCCAAATGTGCTTAATAATGTTTTGCCTTTTTGTTATTATTCTCTGCCGCTGGTAGCGCAGGTAGGCACGGCTGCGAAGATTGTCCCTGCGTTCCCTGGCGGAATAAGACACGCAAATTAAGCACGATCCGTAGCCGCAGATCGGGCAGATACTAAAAAAATCTAGGTAAGCAAAACAGTTCGGACATTGTTCCTCTTTGTACATTTTTCCTTTTCTTCCCTATCTCCTAAGCCGGAACGCTATCCATATGCAACAACATATCCTTAAGATTATCCAGCGATTTTTTGTGAAGCTGGCATACCCGCGAACTCGACAAATGAAGCTTTTCTCCGATTTTTTTCATGCCCATCTGCTTAAAATAATACGATATTATTACTGTTTTTTCTCTTTCCGGCAATTTGTCAATTGCGTTGTACAAGATCTTTTTTTCATCTTCCGTTATCATGCAGTCCAATGGATCAATGCAGGTTTCGTCCTCTAACGCGTACTTGAGCAGCATATTACTGCCGCCACAACTATAATTTACTGTTTTTTCTAGGGGAACATGGTAACGGTTATATGCATAATGATTTAACATACTTGCTTCTTTTTCGTTTGTCTCTGTAATATCCCTTAATTCTTGACTGGCAATGACGTTCTTAATCTTTTTCCATACCCTTTTTGGGTACCACCCCTGTCTTCTCATCTCATCCATCATTGCTCCATATATGTGTTTGTACGCAAATTTGCCGAAGCTTGTGCCTGATTCCGGTTTGTACCTCTCCACGGCTTTTATCAGACCGATGACTCCGCTGTTTTCAATGTCGTCCCTGCTTACAGTATTGAAATAAGGACATTTGTCCTCCCAAAACGAGATTAGACAATCCCGGAAAACTCCTGTAAGCTATAAATAGCAAACGGGAGGAAACCAAAGCAGAGGAGGACAAACCCATGGAAAAAGCAATACAAGAACGTATTCAGGCGAAGACAAGAGACAGCCAGCTATTTGAAATATTTGT
>NZ_JAKOAV010000065.1 GCF_029478095.1 Pelotomaculum isophthalicicum JI
TGGCAACCCTCACTATTATCTCATAACGAATATAATTTGTCCAGTAGGGTTTTGCGAAAAAATATTCTCTTTAAAAGGATACAACGCCTTTAATTTAACGGCTCTGAGAATTATGCGTCAGTACTGGAAAAAAGTATGCAAATATTTTACTAATACTGGTTGTATACGGATCAAGCACGGCAATATCCTCACTCACTCAGAGGAAGGGGGACACACCTTCATCGGTTAAAATAAAAACAAAAGTTGTTTTGGAAATAAGGGAAGGAATGTCCCCAATTAATTCCGCGCCGACAACAAAACGGCTCGCTTCCAAACCGAACCGATTTTTGTAAATGTTCATCTGCCTGTGAATTGATGATTACTCCCCTTGCAATTCCGTCCCATCCAGTTTACTTGAATTCAATTCAATCATGGTTAGTTAAACCCCAAATTGGGTTATTTATGCCATCCAAGCAGGTAATTTAAAATAAATGTAGAAATCTAGAATAAACATGAAAATGGTAAGTCAAGAAATTGGTTCCTCGGTTGCTTTGTATTGGTATAAATATATTTGTCTTACTATTAGCGAATTATAGAAACTTATAAATGGTTTTAAGCTTATGTTAATGTAATCGGATTTGCTTTACAGGAGAACTGATATGCATCCAGCGATATTGCCATGGTATATCGTTATATCAACTTCTATCCCTCAAACATTCCTTATTTTTAAAATCGGATTTCAGCTTTTCAACCTGGATATGAGCTATTCAAGAGCATTATTTTTATCTTTCATAATTAGCATTATTGCGATTTTTGCAAGAGAATTGCCACTCCTCTTCGGAGTCCACACATTCATACTTATTGTATTTTCAACGCTTTTAGCGTTTATCATTACAGGAACCAATTTATGGCACTGTTTTATTTCAATAGCCGCGGGGGCATTGATTCTTGGGGTGTTGGAAGGAGCGTTATTGCCGATACTTCTCAATATAACTGCCGTTACTATAGATAGCCTTGTTTTAAAGCCATGGTTGAATATATTATACTTTCTGCCATCAGGTGTCATTATGGTTATTTTATATATTTTTATAAAGAAATATAATTTTATAATCTTTGACTTAAGTTTAGATAGGGATTGATTGCCTTGTATAAAAATGGTAGATCAGTGATTATTTCTACCATCCTTCTGAATACTTTGTTTAATGTACTAATTAATCAAGAAATATATCTATCTAAAGATATCCATGATTTAAAAGCGTTTCTACCATTTATAAATTTAGCAGTTTTATTATTAAGCGGTCTAGTCGTTTTTTCAATCAAAAGCCTTGAGGAAAATACTAAGAAAATAGTGGAATTAAATCTTTTAAAAACACATCTTTCACAAGTGGAGAATTTAATAAATACTTTGCAAGCCCAAAGACATGAGCACAGCAGGCATATTCAGACTCTGCAGGCTATGTTGCACCTGGATGAAGCGGATAAAGCCATCGAATACATTGAAGGTATAGCGAAAAATAACAGACACGCAGAAGAAATAGTATATGTTGGCCATCCCGCTCTTACGGCGCTTTTAAACGGCAAACGAAAAGTGGCTGAGGCCATGAAAATTGACTTTGCTTTTTCCGTAAAATGCGATATTGCCAATATTAATATACCCCCCTGGGATCTATGCAGTATATTGGGCAACCTTCTGGATAATGCATTTGACGCAGTTCTCCAGGCTAATGTCGACCGTAGGGTAGCCATAGAAATAAAGTATGAAAACCTGAATCATGTCATGTATGTCTACAATACAGGGCCTAAAATCCCTGAAGCGGTTAGACAAAGGTTGTTTATAGCAGGTTTCACCACAAAAAAATCCGAAGCTCGCGGATACGGTTTGTACCTGGTTAAAAAACTGGTGGATAAATACGGGGGAAGAATTGGCGTAGTATCAGGAGAACGGACAACATTTATTGTATATCTTCCTGATAGAGGTAGAAAAGTAGATGATAAAAACTTTTGCCCGAAAAATAGCCATTATCATGGGGGCGCAGTTAAAGGTTAACCGGGATCAAGTAGAAATTTTTACCTATGGGTTGGAACTAATACTCGGAACATTGGTTCAGCTAATACTAATAGTATCATTATCTTTGCTGATGGATACCTTCATAACAACTATGTTATGCCTGATAGCCTTTGCATCGTTGAGGTTTTTTGGAGGAGGCGTTCACTTAAGCACGTATTCATTATGCCTGGTGGTTGGTGTCTCTTTGCTGATAAGCTTGGGTAAATTGGCAACCTTAGCCGTAAATCCTGAATCATTAACGCTTATATCAGTATTAACTCTACTGATGGGTATTCACGTTATCTTTAGATGGGTGCCAGCGGGCACGGCAAAGAAACAAATAAAAAATGAATCAATAAGGCTGGAACAAAGGGAAAAAGCCTTCCTTGTTTTAACCGTATGGTCCATTATCATCGTTATACTTATAACGCAAAAGATGACCGCTGACGCTTTTGCAATGATTTTGGGAATCCTCGGAAGTCTCATTTTGATGACTCCATTGGGATACAAAGCAGCTAAGGTTCTTGACAGCATTCTGAATATTGCCGGGAAGGAGGTGTAACCAATGCTGAAAAAAATGATAACGATAATGGTCCATGCATTAGCGTCAGTATTAGTCTTTGTTGCTTATACCGGTGTAAGCCCGTGTTGCTGGTTTATCACTTATGAACCAGACATTCCGGAAAGTTTACAACATTAGGGGACAGATGTAAATGGTAAATATTTTGCTTCTAGAAGATGAACATTACACCAGGAAATTTCTCAAGAAGTTGGTATCTGAAAACCCTTCCGTTGACAAGGTAATTGATACGCCAAGCGGTGAAGAAGCAATTAATTTCGCCAGGGAACATAAATTGGACATTGCGCTATTGGATATAGAACTGGCTCCAGAAGAAGGGTTGAACGGAATATTAGTCGCAAAAAAAATACATGATTTTAATCCTGATATATTTTTTGTTTTTATAACAGGATACTCTCAATATGCAATTGACTCATTTGCTGTTCATCCATATGACTACATTCTAAAGCCAGTGAAAAAAGCAAAAATCAATGAAATTATAAACAGTCTTACAGAAGAAATAAGAAAAAGAAACATAATTAGGCGCAATCCAGAAAAAATTAAGATTAAAGATAAAAATGAAATATTTATGGTAGCGCCTGGCGATATCCTGTTTATTGAGAAACAGGATAAACTTAATTTGATCCATACAGAAAACAACGTTTATAAGATACATCAAACCCTGAGTAAGTTAGCAGAAAAATTAGGAGGGAATTTCCTTAGGGTTCACAAGTCATTTATAGCGAATATGGACAATATCAGTAGAATTAGAGAGGTAAGTAACAGGTCTTATGTAATCGAATTTGACGGATATGACAAGGTTGCTTTAATGAGCCGTTATAAATTCGAAGAACATAAACACAGATTCGCCCCTTTGTAGAAAGGGGCTTTTTGGTTATTTGCGACACTCTTTAGGCTATATACACCCATAAAGAGGTTAATCAGGAATAACTACTAGATTTATGCAACTATTTTATTATAATTATAGTTAAGTAATATTTTATATTGTGTATAGTTTTTACTATCTCAAATATTTGTTGATATACTTTCATAATTATCGTCTCAAACGCCAAATCATTTATCATGTTCGAGAGAAAAATGTTATACAAACATATTATAGATAATAGTTATGCTTTCAATAAAATCTATATAAGATTTAAAAGATTCGCATGGAATTCAATATCATGAATGCAGTATTTATTTAGTAAACCAAGATTATACGAGAGGGGTTATAAAATGAATAATAATATTATTAAAATGGGACAATATCCAGTATTATGGAATCATGGTCGAGCCAAAGAAATAACCTTTTGCGTCACTGAAGATTGTAATTTGCGTTGCAAGTATTGTTACATGACTGGAAAAAATAAAACAAATAAAATGACTTTTGAAATTGCCCAAAGAGCCGTAGATTACATACTTAAAAATAGGGATTTCTTCAACGAAGATGCTGTAATATGGAGTTTTATAGGAGGAGAACCATTACTTGAAATTGATTTAATTGATAAAATATGTGATTACATAAAACAACAAATGTTCATATGTGAACATCCCTGGTTTGATCAATATAGATTTAATTTTTCAACTAATGGTTTGCTGTATAATACAGAAAAAGTACAAAATTATATTAGCAAAAATCAAGAACATTTAAGTATGGGAATAAGCATCGATGGAAATAAAGTAAAGCATGATCTGCAACGAGTAAGGGTAGATGGAAGTGGTTCTTATGATGACGTCGTTAAAAATATAAAATTGTGGCAAAATCAGCTTCCAGGTAATTATACAAAAGCAACATTTACCCATGAAGATCTTCCTTTTGTAAAAGATAGCATTATTAATTTATGGAATTTAGGAATAGATAATGTGTCAGCAAATGTTGTTTTTGAAAATGTATGGCATGAAGGTGATGAAATAATTTTTGAGAAACAGTTAATAGAACTAGCCGATTATATACTTGAAAAAAATTTATGGAATGATTATTCTGTACGTTTTTTTTCCCCCTATATAGGTTTTCCGTTAACTAAAGAAGATTTAAAAAAAAATTTTTGTGGTACTGGTAAGATGTTGGCAATTTCCTGCAAGGGAAATTTTCTTCCTTGTGTTAGATTCCTTGATATAAGTCTTAATAATAAAAAAGGATATACTATTGGAGATGTATATAATGGTATTAATCTCGATAGGTTAAGACCATTTTTGGCATTATCATTAGAAAGCCAGTCTACGCAAGAATGTATAAATTGTGATGTTGCGACAGGATGTAGTTGGTGTACTGGTTTTAATTATGATTCGGCAGACTCTGACACAATATACCAAAGAAGAACATATAATTGTAAAATGCACAAGGCTAATATACGTGCCAATAAATATTTTTGGAAAGAATTTTCAAAAATAACAGGCACTGCTTCACCTAGAGATAAGTATTTATTAAGCAGGATAGATTTAAACAAATATCTTCAATTTATAATGCATGATGAAGTGATTCCACATTGTTCTTATCGGAATTGGAAGAAAACTAAAAACCATATGAGTGATGAAATATTAAGTTCCGGTTTGGAATTTGCCAATAAAAATGGATTCATACCATTTTTTTTAGGGGTACTGCGTATTCCGGTTTATCCGGAATACGCAGTACCACATAACTTACCATCCAACTTGAATCCTAGCGAATATTACTTATTAAGTGATAGATTCATTTCTAACTATAATAATATAATAATATATGATAATAAAATCGAAAATAAAGATATTACATACTCAAGTAATTGCATATTATTGATTGATGTAGATAATATTAACAAGATAAGTGATTTTATCACTGACTTAGCAGAGAGCAAGGAAAGAATCAATTTAGTATTAGAAAATATTGAGCAATGGACAGATGGGCACATTTTTATGTATAAAAATGAACTTAATAAGGTCGTTAAACTTGTAGCTGACAGTAGTAATAAAAATAAATTAATCGAAATAAATGTATTAACTGATATTTTAAACAGCAAAGAAATGAATAATTGTGATGCTGGAAATAATACTTTTTCTTTAGCACCCAATGGTAAATTTTATATTTGTCCAGCTTTTTATTTTGATAATCCCAATAATTATGTTGGCACTTTAGAGTCGGGTATCCAAGTAAAAAATAATCAATTATTAGAACTTGAAAGAGCTCCAATTTGTTTAGCTTGTGATGTATATCATTGTAAGAGATGTAAATTCTTAAATAAAAAATTGACAAGCGAATATAATACACCACCTAAAATACAGTGTATAATAAGCCACATCGAAAGAGAGAAAGCTCGAGAGCTGCAGTTGTTGGTAAATGCAAATAATGTAGTTTACAATAACAATCTCAAAGTGCGTATTCCGGTTTATCCGGACAGCGAATCCGGGAACATCCGGACACCGTTCCGGAAACATCCGGACAGTGATTCCGGAGGCATCCGGACACCGCTTGTCGGTTGTTTGATTTTACAGTAATG
>NZ_JAKOAV010000066.1 GCF_029478095.1 Pelotomaculum isophthalicicum JI
CAGATTTGGTAGTCCCAATTTTTCCCAGATATTTTTAGCATTTTCCATATATTCCTTAGCCGGCAAAGAAACTGCGGGGAAGGCAAATGGGCGCGTTGCGTTTATTAAGATAGCAGAGGTGCCAACCTTTTCTTTCACTTTCCGGGAGTCCCTATCCTTCAAGTAGCTTCAGAAGGTCCTTCTTTGCCACTTTTCCCCGCTGATTCCTTGGTAGTGTCTTTATGAAGATAATCTTCTTAGGCGCCTTGAAATCGGGAAGCGTCGTTTTGCAGTGGGCAATGAGTTCTTCTTCCGAGATCTCGAACCCATCCTTCTTCGCAGCAAAGCATACCACTTCCTCTCCGTAGATTTTGTCGGGCGCTCCAACTGTTGCCGCTTCGGCCACCGCGGGGTGCTCCAGCAGACGCGAAGTGATCTCCATGGGGGATATGTTGATGCCTCCACGAATGATCAGGTCCTTCTTTCGTCCCGTGATATGGACGTAGCCTTCCTCATCCATGTACCCGAGATCTCCCGTGGCAAAGCCTTCCTTGGAGAATACGTCCGTACTGCCGTCTCCCTTGAGATAGCACGAACCCATTGCTCTTCCCTTTACGACCATCTCGCCCACTTCGCCAGGCTTGCACCTGTCTCCGTCTTCATTGAGAAAAAAGACTTCCTTGTGCTTCAGGGGAAGGCCTACCGAGCCCATCTTTCTTTTTGCCGGAGGATTCCCCACCATCCATCCCGCCTCGCTCATGCCCATTGCCTGATTGATCGGGATCCCGTACATTTCTTCGAATTTGAGATGTGTTTCCACAGGGAGCGGGGCCGAGCTCGACGTCATGAACCGCAGATTCGGTATGTCGCCCCTGGTGAGAGGAACCGGCTCATTGACCAGCATGCTGAAGACTGCGGGTACGCCTGATGAGACCGTGATGTCGTGCTTCTTCACCCAGTCCGGGAATCTGCTCCGGGAGAACTTCTTTGCAAGAAAGAGGGTATTGCCTCTCATCATGCTCGTGAGAATCGTGAGAAGCGTGGAAGAAAGCCAGTTGTACGCCCTGTACTCCAGGACCCTGTCCTTTTCCGTAATGCCCATTCGTTCCGATATTTCGTCGACCATACAGAACAAAGCATCTCTGGATATGAGAATCCCCTTCGGCAGCTCGGTCGTGCCTGAGGTATATACGATCAAGCCCGCATCGCGTGCGTCTCCGAGATGGCCGTCAAATGTTGCGGGCTGGTCTCTCAGAAGCTCCCAGAGCTCTCCTTCGGCGGCCTCATTTCCGAAAAATTCCGAGAAAGAGATCCACTGGGCGGAAGGTCTCTTTCCCTTGTCAAGGTGCAAGTCGCTGTCGTACAGGATGAGGGATGTTTGGGCGAGATTCACGATCCGGTAGATGTTCTCTTCGCTTTCCTCGGCGAAAATCGGATTGAGAATGCTGCCGTACTTCAGCGTACCGAAATAGATGATCATACTCTCTATGGAGTTCTTTCCTATGAGCGTTACCTTATCGCTCGGCGTAAGCCCTCTGGCTTTCAGGAAATTCGCCACCCTGTTGCACCATTCGTTCATCTCGCGGAAGGTGATGCGTTTACCCTGGTCTAAACTTTCAATAAATACCTTGTCCGGCTGGGATTTAGCGTAATCTTCGATCAAGGTGTGCCAACTGACATAAGCGTTCTCTTGCTGTTGTTCCTGCTGCTGTTGCACAGCCATGTGCGCCCCCCCTTTTAAAACTCTTGATCCTTATTCACAAAACTTCTTTATTTCTAGATCATTCTTCCAAAAACGCTTGCCTCCTTATCAAATTGGGGTAACCGTAGATTGCGAGAGCGTTGGGCGTAAAGTACCGGTCTCGTGAAGAATTCATAGGATTTGGCGATTCGTCGAGCCGTTTTTTTCGGAATCCCAAGTTTGCAAAAGAAGCAAAAGACATGGAGGGCATTAAAGTAGTGTTGGAATCTCTTCACTGTTCATCCCCTCCATGATGCTCATTATTCTGACGTCCTGCTGGATGTTTCTCATAAAGGTTTGACAGTATCTTGAGTTAAGTGCTCCAATAGATACCGTCCGTCGTTCCTGATGGTTTGGCGTGGATCCCCTGGAGCTCTTTTCTTAAAAACCCGTTCTTGCAAAGAGCTTGGCATACTCCCCTTGCGTAGCCTTGCCCTTCGCAATTTGATCCTCACTGAACCACTTCTTCAGGTCGACCAGCTCGACCGGGTATTTTGCCTTCTCAAAGGCATCCACGTATCGGTACGGCACGGTGGCGTCGAGCGCAATGGCGCCGGAGAACTTGATGTTGGTCTGGGTCCAGTCTTTTTCTCCCGCCGAGCTTCTCTCTGCCGGCTGGAAGGTTTGGCCGGCCCCTCCCGGGGACACGATCATAATATCATCTTTCGCATCCACCCGGGTCGCAATGGCCCACATGACGTCATCCATGCTGTAGATATCAATGTCCGGATCCACCGCGATAGCCAGGCGCGCGCCGATGGAGCAGGAGAGAGCTGTGGAGAGGATGTTCTTCACAAACCCCTCATCCCGCTGCCTGCGCTTCTTCACCTGGAAGATCACGCCGCCCCAATCGGGAATTGCCATCGGGATGTTGGTATCCACGGTGAGTCCCGGGCAGACCCGTTCTGCAAGCTCGAAGAAGGAGGCTGTTCTCACCATGGTGTCGATGTTGTGGTCGTCATAGCTGTGGACGCACAGGGGATAATAAATGGGTTTGTCCTTCCGGTGGGTCACTGCTGTCACCTGGAACTTGTAAGTCCTGTAGGCCTTGCCCATGTATCCCGACCATTCCGGATGGAACGGGTATACGCCCTGCCGTTGGTCACGCTCCGCGAGATCGCTCTCCCACACCTTCTGGGTTGTGTCGAGGTAGCCCTCGATCACGTATTCCGCCTGGGCGATGGAATAGGCGTCGATGGTCCTCGCCTTGACGATGTCTACCGGGAAACCCTGCACCCGACCGGCGATGCCCAGCTCGTCGCAGCCGGGAGGAAGGATCGTGTAGACGAATCCCGCACCGGCCATTAATGTGCATGCAGGAGGAACCCCCATGTTGATGGTCAGCGGGATCAGCTCTTTCCGGTAAAATTTGGACGCGATCATGTCGGTGTGCGAGCCGGGTGAGATCTGAAACGTGGAGAAGTCGGGGCCCCTGAAGAACATTCGATTGTAGCTGATATGGGTGCCGCCCCAGAACCACTTGCCTGTGGCCAGCGTGTTGCCGCCCCCTAAAGTCCTTCCCGGGTCGGAAGGGGTATGCTTGATCATAGGGATTATGGGCCATACGTCGATGTTCTTGTCCACAACGACTTCCTGGCACGGAGCATCTTTCACTTCGCGGGGCGGAAGCGGATTGCGGATGCCTTCGAGAATTCTCCACTTGAATGTTCTCTCGTCTCCGGCGTCATAGATATCGGCAATCAAATTCCCGTCGCCGTAAAGGTTGGTAAACAGACGTCCGTTGGGGTAGCCTTTCACTTTGTTGAAAAGAATGGGCAACCCCCCGTCAAAGTGCTTCTGGATGCCTGTCATCTCCAGTTCCGGATTAACCTCCACATCGGTCTCCAACAATCGGTTCGTGGATCTCAGGTGATCGATGGTGGTCCTCAGACTTGCTAAGTAATGGTTCGACATGATAAAACCCCCTTCAGAATGGTTTTTGAGTTAGGCTTAACTCCTAACTAATAAACTGTTAAACAGTTTATTAGTATAACATAACTAATAGCTTATTCTCCCTACCCTGTTTAGTTTTCCCTGCTTCTCCAGCATGGCGATGTACTCCCTTAAGTCAGCATGATACCTACCCATTTTTTAGCTCCTCCTTTTATTAAGTTTTGAAATTGATAAAAATAATTTATGCAAAATCCATACCATAAATTATATAAAAAATTGGATTTCCCATTTTAGAAGCCTTATGTTGGAGTTACACAGGTTAAACTTTCTAATAATAATGTTTTGAGAATTTGTTTGGCTGGGAAAGAAATATTAACATGTGTTACTTTTGAAACATCGTCGTTTCAAATTTGAAACATTCCTGAAGATTAGTAGAAAAAACCCTGTCCGGGACATTTTCCCGGACAGGGTTAATGAGTAATATTAACGGACAAAGAATGTAAGCATTTTGCGGTCAAATAAACAATGAATATTAACTTGCTATTGATTTACATTTTTTGAACTGTACGAGAAAAGTTATCCCATTGGCGCTGGTTTCTACTTTTATCTTTGCGTTATGCCTGGCCGCAATGCCATAACAAACCGCAAGTCCTAAACCCGTTCCATAATCTTTAGTAGTAAAGAAAGGTGTACCTATTTTCTCAAGCACGTCAGGTTTAATTCCTTCCCCCTGGTATAACTTCATTGAGCAATTCCTCTTTGCTGCTAAAATGATAGTACAAACTTCCTTTTAAAATGCCCACTTTATCGGCAATGTCTTTCATTGAAGTTTCAGCATAACCTAAACGTCGAAATAGTTCACCTGCAACTTGGATAATTTCATCTCGTTTATTAAGGCCTGAAAAAGTTTCGGTAAGATTTATATCTCGATCCATGGCAATCTCTCCGCTCCTTATATTACTTATTATTTACATGAGTTAGAATTTATACGTATAATCGTTTCTTACCATTTCTTTAGGTTTGCCTTTTAGTGTTACATATCCATCCAGAATATACATAACTGGGGTTTCACCTCACTGATCTCGGTCCGACCAGACTTACTTCACCCCATCGGCGAGTCAAGTTGTGCGGTAAGCCAAACTGGTCCATCACCCGTCCGACTAAGTGATTAACTAAATCGTCAATGGAAGTTTTTCCTTATGAAAACAACGTGCGATCCGCACGGTTTGTACATCAGCCCGCGATTAAGACGCTTTTTAAATTCGGTGACAATGACATTGCTTTCATCTTTTGACGAAGTAGTCACTTTAGCTTATTTATAATTAATTTTACCAACCGGCCATTTGGTTGGCAAAATTGTAACATAATAAAATATCAAGGTCAAGATATTGTCCTTATCAGTTAAAAATATTGATTGTCTGGAAACCTCCAAGGACTAGCTACAGGGCTGCTGGTTAAGCATTACCTTGGTGGGACTTTCACCCACTAGAATTAGCGATCTTGCCTGGCCGCACTACACAAGATTATTTACACTCCTGCACTGAAATTTAGAGATTCAGGCATAAACTTTACATGGCAGCCTGATATCTTTGTTTCTGTACACATATTTTAAGCTTTTAGTTGTACAAGTATGAATTAACATTAAAGGTTTGCCCCGGCATAAGCCAAAGCAAACCTTATGGTTTTAGTGAGGAACGGAAAAACAACCCGGTGTTCACTCTATTAATCATTAATTTCCGAAAGTTTTCGCCACAAAGTGGTTCGTCCTATCCCCAACTTCCGGGATGCTTTTTTGCGATCCCCCCCACAAGAATCCAAAACGTGTCTTAAAATCTGCTTTTCCGCATCATCAACCATTTCTTTAAAGTTTCCTTGAACAGTGACGGTAACATTAATATTATCTACTGGTAACGTTTTCGTCGTTAAGGAAT
>NZ_JAKOAV010000067.1 GCF_029478095.1 Pelotomaculum isophthalicicum JI
TGCTCCTGACATAATGATTGTCGGCGCAACCTCCGGCTGCACACGTCAATTATTGTCTCAGATTACCGCCCCCTTTGGCAAGAAAAAACTATTCATTTCCCGATAGGGAAACTGAGCGGCAACAGAATCCGCATCCAAGTTTACCGTGCCCGTGCCGGAGGAGTTTCACGAACTTCTAGAAAGTGAGTATTTTATCAATCACCCGCCCGGACCAAGACGTAGAGATTTAGTATTAATAATTAATAAGAACAAGAAAATATGACTTGAGACGGTGAGATAAAATGAGCATGTCATAAGTAGTGGCGCCCCTGTTTGTTTGCGCATCAGCACAACTAAACGGGGGCGTTTTTTCCTTTCCGGCATGATGTGGTGCGTATTTAAGATGGAATAAATACAATTTATTTTATCTTGAATACCAATAAAAATATTCAATATGATCAATAAAGGAATTTTGTTGTCATTATTGAATTACTATCATTGTCGTGGGGTTGACCCCTCTTCATTTGTCCCGGGGGCGCGATGAATTGTCCATGAAGATTAATGACAAAACCGGGATTGCTGAGTAAGGAGGTGAGATAAGCATGGGTGCAAAACTTAAGTTTAGAACAATGATCTTAGGTTCTTCGCGTAATTGTTGAGCATACGGCGCTGCTGATTTGGCTGGAGTTTCCAGACAACAATATGTTACACACAAAGCTTGCAGGCATCATGTGCACCGGCAGAGTCGATTTGGCATATGTACTCAGAGCTTTCTCAAAAGGAATAAACGGGGTGTTTACCGGCGTTCGTTATCTTAACGAATACCATCATATCACTGTCGTAACCTCCTACTCTGTTTGCAAGGTGTATGAGCGTAAAGTGTATGGTGTGGAGCATGTATCTCGGCTTGTAGGTATGGTGCCGTAACTCGATAAGTTAGAGTTAAAGGCGGGGGTTAACCCTGTTCTCAGCAAAGTAGATGCCTCGGAAAAAACAAAATATCCAACAAGGGTTGTTTACAATTAGAGCACTATACTGATAACGAGCTCTTAAGCCAAATTGAGGCGGTTCCAGCAGTTATTACTGCCACACTCGAATGCGGTAGCGGTGCGGTTTTCAAAACTCAGAATAGCACGGGCAATAAAACCTGATAAAGGTGGAGAAAAATGGAAAAAGAACAAATTATAGAACAGATATCCAAAAGTTTCGGAACGAGAAATTTCGGAGATGTTATGGTGGTCGGTGGAGGGATCAGCGGTATACAAGCCGCGCTTGATCTTGGCACCGCCGGTTTTAAAGTTTACCTGGTGGACACGGCGCCGACCATTGGCGGGCACATGGCCCAGCTTGACAAGACCTTTCCCACCAACGACTGCTCCATGTGCATTGAATCACCCAAGTTTGTCGAATGCAACAGGCATCCCAATATAGAGATCGTATCCTATACCGAAGTTCACGGTGTGGAAGGGAAAGCGGGGGACTTCAAGGTAACCCTGTTTAAAAAGCCCAGGTATATCGATGAGAGCAAATGCACGGGCTGTACTGTCTGTGCAGAATACTGCCCGGTCAAGTACCCCGATCAATTTAATCAAGGAATATCAAACAATAAAGCCATCCATATCTATTTTGCGCAGGCAATTCCCCTTAAACCTTATATAGATGAAAGCTGCCTTTACCTTAAAGAAGAAAAATGTCAGATTTGCCAGGGAGTCTGCAAGACAGGCGCCATAGATCTCAAGCAGGCGGGGGAGAAGATAGAAGTACAAGTAGGGGCGATCATTCTGGCTCCCGGCTATGAGCCGTTTGACCCCAAGTTGAGGGAAGACTACGGCTACGGAAAGTTTGAGAACGTGGTAACCAGTATGGACTATGAAAGGCTGTTGTGCGCCACCGGGCCGTACGAAGGTGAGATCCTGCGCGCCACCGACAAGAAGCATCCCCATAACATCGCCTGGATTCACTGTGTCGGTTCCAGACAGGTTATCCCCGGCGGCAACAGCTATTGTTCAGCAGTATGCTGCACCTACACCCAAAAACAGGTAATATTGACAAAAGACCATGACGCTGATGCCAGGTGCACCATATTCCATAACGATATTCGTTCCTACGGCAAGGATTTCGAGCGGTTCTACCAGAGAGCGGAGAACCTTCCCGGGATTCGGTTTATTAGAAGCTACGTGTCGATAGGAAAAGAGATCCCGGAAAGCAAGAATGTAACCATACGGTATTCCACACCAGACGATGGAGTAAAAGAAGAAGAATTCGACATGGTGGTGCTGTCCGTTGGATTGAACCCTCCTCATGATTTTAAGGGTCTGGCAGACAGGTTCGGCATCGAACTCAATAATCACGGATTCTGCAAAACCAATCCTTTTAATCCGATGGAAACCACTCGCCCGGGAATTTTTGTCAGCGGAGCCTTCCAGGGTCCCGTAGATATCCCTGAGTCGGTTGTGACCGCTAGCGGGGCCGGTTCCCAATGTGGTGAACTCCTTAACTACCGGCGGGGGAACCTGTCCAGAGAAAGGGTGTATCCACCGGAAAGAGACGTCTCGCAAGAAGAGCCCAGGATAGGTGTCTACGTGTGCCACTGCGGGGCTAATATCGGAAGAATAGTAGATGTTCCCGACACGGTTGAATATGCCAAGACCCTGCCCAATGTAGTTCACGCTGAAGAAAACCTCTTTATATGTTCCACAGAAGCCGCCGCGATGTTGGCGAAGGATATCCAGGAAAGAGATCTCAATCGCGTGATTGTCGCCGCCTGCACCCCCAGAACCCATGAACCCCTATTCCGGGACACCCTGCGGGAAGCCGGAATCAATCAATATTACTACGACATGGCCAATATTAGAGAACACTGCTCCTGGGTGCACTCCAAAGAAAAAGAAGCCGCCACCCAAAAGTCAAAAGATATAATCCGGATGTCCGTAGCCCGGGCCATCCATTTAGAGCCTTTGCAGGAATTCGACCTGCCCGTCGACAAAAGGGCGGTAGTTGTCGGCGGAGGCGTGGCCGGCATGACCAGCGCCCTCTCCATAGCCAGCCAGGGACATGAGGTTCACCTGGTGGAAAAAGAAAAAGAACTGGGAGGGATCGCGCGCAGAATACATTACACCCTCGAAGGGCTGGATGTACAGTCATATTTGCGTGATCTGATCAGCAAAGTTTACCGGCACCCCCTGGTACATGTATATACCGGCGCCACCATCCCCGAGGCAACCGGCTACGTGGGGAACTTCACGACCAAGGTGAAGTCCGGAGGAAGGGTCTCAGAGATAAAACATGGAGCCACTGTCATCGCTACCGGCGCTGATGTATACAAGCCTACCGAATACCTTTATGGCGAAGATGACCGGGTCATGACCCACCTTGAGTTGGAGGAGCAAATCGCCAAAGGAGACGAAAAAGTAATTAACGCCGGGAGCATAGCGATGATCCAATGCGTGGGCTGCAGGCAGGAAGACAGGAATTACTGCAGCCGGATATGTTGCGGCGAGTCAATAAAGAACGCCTTGAAACTAAAAGAGATAAACCCCGAAATAGATATCTACATTTTCTTCCGGGATATCAGAAGCTACGGGTTCAAAGAAGATTATTACCGGGAAGCGGCAAGTAAAGACGTCAGGTTCATCCGCTATGAGCCCGATAATAAACCACAGGTGGAAGCAGTTCAAGAAGATGGCCGAAGCTTCTTGCGGATTACCGCGACCGATCCCGTTTTAGGCAAAAAGCTTGAAATAGACGCCGACGCGCTCGCTTTAGCCGCCGCCGTCATTCCCGCCGCGGACAGAAAAGAAATATCCGGATTATTCAAGGTATCCTTAGGACCCGATGAATTCTTCCAGGAAGCCCATGTCAAATTAAGACCTGTTGACTTTGGCGCGGAAGGCGTTTACCTGTGCGGAATAGCTCACTATCCCAAGCTATTATCGGAAACAGTCAGCCAGGCATATGGAGCCGCCGGCCGGGCCTTAACCCTACTCGCAAATGATACCGTTGTGGCCTCAGGCTCCGTTTGCGCGGTAAATGAGCGCATGTGTATGGGATGCGGGGCGTGCGTCACAGCGTGCACCTATGGCGCCATAGAGCTTCATGACACAAAACAAGGCAAAAAGGCCGAGGTTATTCCCGTTCTCTGCAAAGGAGACGGCCTTTGCAACGCAAAGTGTCCGACAGGAGCAATTCAGCTGAAACACTATACTGATGAAGAGCTTTTAAGCCAAATTGACGCGCGTTTTAAAGAATCATTTGTGTAATGAACAAGACCCCGGATTACTAACAAAGGAGTTTAGATAAAAATGAGTGCTGAAGCTAAATTTACACCGAAGATGATCGGTATAATATGCAATTGGTGCTGCTATGGAGGAGCGGATCTTTGCGGGGTTTCCCGTTTTCAGTACCCCCCCTATATAAGGCTTATCAGGGTGATGTGCTCGGCCAGAGTCGATATGAAACACATATTCCGGGCTTTCGCAAATGGAGCGGACGCGATGTTCGTAGGCGGCTGCCATCTTGACGACTGCCATTATATCACTCATGGAAATTACGAAGCGATAAGCATGGTTCAGCTATGCAGAAAATTACTGGAGCACGTCGGGATAAATCCCAAGAGATTAAGGATTGAATGGGTATCCGCCGGTGAAGGAATTCGTTTCGCCAATATTATGAATGAATTCGCCGCGGAGATACAGAAGATGGGACCTCTTGGAAAAGCCGAAGGAATCAATGAAATTGAATTAAAGACAAGAATTGAAGAAGTTACCAAGCTAATCCCCTACATTAAGCTGGCGAAACAGGATAAGCTGGCGTTGCATATCCGCGACAACCATGACGCATATAACGAGCTTTACACCAGTGACGAAATAGATGAGTTATTGCGTGAAGTACCCTCGTACTATATTGACCCGGAAAAGTGCCAGGCCTGTATGACGTGCGCCAGGAGATGCCCCGTGGAGGCGATCATCAGTGCCAAGGGCCAGGTCCACGTTATTGATCAAGAGAAATGTATAAAATGCGGGACTTGCTTTGAAGCTTGCCCGCCTCGCTTTAGTTCGATCAGGAAGATTGTCGGCGAGCCTGTTCCGCCTCCTGTTCCAGAAGGAGAAAGAGCTGTAGTCAGAAAGAGTAAAGAAAAAGAAGTTGGTTGAAGCAAGAAAAGGAAGACTACTTTTGATGTGGCGTGGAATTAAGCACAATCAGGTGCCCAACTTATACAACCTGCGCGGCTAAAGGCCATGGCTGCGGAGGTATTCAGAGGGCCTTAAATAAGACACACAGAGGAGTTTGAAAATGAGGTACGCAGAGACAGGGTTTAATTTAGAAGTTGATTTATCAACAGGAAACATCGAGAAGGTAGAAACCGACCCGAAATGGACCGAACAACATATCGGGGGACTAGGCACCAACATGA
>NZ_JAKOAV010000068.1 GCF_029478095.1 Pelotomaculum isophthalicicum JI
ATTTTGCCTTGTTATTATGAATGATAACGACCGAGGTTTGTCAGGAGCCGTATACGAGGCCCGTACGTACGGTTCTGTGAGAGCCAAAAAGTCGGGATTAATTTTCCCGACTTTTAGCTACTCGATTCTTCCATGAATTTCTCAATTTCCGGGTTGAGCTGTTTATTCAGCAGTCTCTTATTTTCGGTACCGGCTACCGCAATAATAGCATCCTTGTCTGCTATGCACGCGATATGTCCAAGTGATTGGTTTAACGCTTTAGCGTAATCATCCGCGAATAATCCCAACTCTTTTACCGGCGAATATTTTTTTAGAATCACCTCACCCTCGTGATCAGTGAATATTTCCAACGGTGAGTTGTGTTTAATGCGAAGCGTATTCCTGATCTCCTTGGGTATCACAACTCTGCCAAGTTCATCTATACGGCGCACATTTCCAGTTGCCTTCAATTTTATCACCGCCCTAATATGGTTTTTCTCTTATTCTGTGATGAAAAGGGATTTTATAAACAAAATTTTTGTATCAACATTTATTGACATATTTCCCGAAGGTAATATGTTGCCGGCTGTCTAATAATAAAAAAAGAGATAAATAATATCGGAGGCGGGTATTTATGAAAAGCGGTATTAAAGTATTGATCGCGGACGATAACAGAGAATTCTGCGAGCTATTAAGTAGTTTTATTGAACAACAAAACGGATTGGAGATTGTCGGCGTGGCGCATAACGGCTTGCAAGCTATCGAATTCATTCGTGAATACAGTCCGGATGTGGTGGTTCTTGATATTATCATGCCACAACTTGACGGTATTGGCGTTTTGGAGAATTTAGCCGGTATCGGTAAAAGACCAAAAGTTATTATGCTAACTGCCTTTGGACAGGAAAGCATAACCCGGCGCTCAGTTGATCTTGGCGCTGATTACTTTATACTCAAGCCGTTCGATTTTAACCTGTTGGTTAATCACATACGTCAACTTGCAAATGAATTTAGTATGCACCAATATGTTCAGCAAACGAAAAAAAGGGATTTGGATACAGATGTTACTAATGTTATGCACGAAATGGGAATTCCCGCGCACGTAAAAGGGTACCATTATTTAAGAGAAGCTGTAATAATGGCCTATAATAATACCAGTCTAGTCGGTGCCCTGACAAAAGAGCTTTATCCAATGGTCGCGAAGAGATTTAATACAACTCCTTCCAAAGTTGAGCGCGCAATAAGACATGCTATTCAATTGGCTTGCGACAGAGGGAACGTTAAAATGATTCATAATGTTTTCGGATACACCATGAATATCGAGCGAGGTAAGCCAACAAATGGGCAATTCATTTCAGTAATAGCAGACAAATTAATAATGGAAGAAAAGGCTAGTGGTGCCGATATCTATAATGAGAACTTATCTTCAAGGCTATCAGTGGGGCCAATTTTGCAAGCAGGGCTGCACCCGTGATGCCCACAAATTATTAATTGGAGCAATATAACGACAGGTAATGCCGGGTTATGAAAATCAACCCGGCATTAGTAGTTTCGGAAATATAATAATCTTGACATTGCTAGTTAGAGACAGTACAATAAAGTTACTAAATTACTAGTGTACTAAATTAATGAATATACCAGGAGGTAAATTTATGAAAATACCTACTAGTTTAAAGCACAAACCCGTTATTGTCTGCGAAAATTACGAGAATGTTGACGGCAGGTATGCTTACGATTCAGATGCCAAGGGTCTTTCATTAGGGTTGGCTCAATGGAATGATCGGGGCAAGGTGGATATTTCAGCTAAAGTATGGCGGCACACAGGAGAAAAATGGTCTAGGCAGTCTGAGGAATTACCGCTCCACCGTGTGCTTGACCTGGCAATTCTTGTTTGCAGGGCAAAACTTCATTTCCAAGAGGCTTATCGGTACGAGAAGTTTTATGATACCGGAAACCCCGTTATTGACAGAGTTGGTATACAGGGTGATGCCATGACGGTGGCTGTTTGTACTGACAACGAAAAAATCAATGAAGATATTAACCTATTCAGGCAGGCTCTCAGTAATGATGATGAACTTCTAGGAGAACGCTTGCATATTTTGTCAAGGATATTGAAGGAGATGGGTTATTAATCCATGGACAAAAAGAGAAAAAAGGAACTAATACAGCAATACAAGCAAATGAGACCGGCGATGGGAGCATTCATAATTCGTTCTAAAGTTAATAATAAGTATTTTATTCAAGCAACTCAAAACTTGAGAGGTGTGATCAATAGCACTAAGGCTAAATTGAATAGTGGTATGCATCCAAATAGAGAGTTGCAAAAGGAATGGACTGATTTTGGCTCTGAAAATTTCACAATTGAAATACTGGAGAATCTTGAATACGATAAGGATGAATCGAAAACCGATTATAAAGAAGATTTGGCTTTGTTGCAAATGATTTGGGAAGAGAAATTGGCTAAGGAGAATATGGAGTTCTATAAAAAAAGAATATGATTATGAATCGCCGATGACATAGTAAGTCACATTCTTATATAAAGTAATAAGTGCGAGGTAAATATTGACAGCGTATAATATGTATGATAAAATAAGACAAATAATAATTACAAGAAGGAGTAAGAAATGTATACTGTCAAAATGTCTTCCAGAGGGCAAATAGTGATACCGGTAGAGGCAAGAAACAACCTTAATATTAAAGAAGGGGATACCCTTTCTTGTTATATCGAAGAAGGAAAAATCATTATAAAAACCAAGTCGGCTAAAAGCAAAAAAGGGATCGTTGACGAGACATTTGGTTTATTATCAGATTTGGACTACGACATAAAAGATTATGTTGAACAACTCCGTAAGGATTCCGGAAGAAGACTGGATGTTCAATGAGAGTAGTCTTTGATACTAATATAATTATTGATCATTTGAAAGGCTTACCTGAAGCCCGGAAACAATTGCGGAATGTCGAAAACGGTGTGTTTGAGGGCTTAATATCTGCAATCACGGTAATGGAACTACTGTCTGCTCCAAAAATATCTGAACAACGTTATGAAGCAATTGGAAATTTACTCGAAGCCTTTGAACACATACCTGTAGATAGGAAAGTTGCAGTTACCGCAGGCAAGTTATTATCAACGTACCGTGCTTCACACGGTATGGACCCCTTGGATGCCCTTATTGCAGCAACTGCCCTGGTTAACGAAGCAGTTTTATTTACGCTAAACCAAAAACATTTCAGGTTTATTGAAGGTTTAGTCAGTATAAATCCGTATTTAGCCGATAATTAAAGTGTCTGTTTTTCTTTGTAAAACTAAGTTAATTCCTTAAAATATAAAATCCTCGGAATCGGGGAAGTTTTGGTGCCGAAGAGGGGAGTCGAACCCCTACGGTGTTGCCACCGGCGGATTTTGAGTTTTATCCAAGCCTACTACGGTTATTAATAAAATATCGCTGAGTCCACAAAACACGCGGTTCGGACGACTCAGCGATATTTCTTTTTACTCGGTTAAATTGGGTTAGGGGTAGAAAGGCATCTACCGTTTTATCAACTTTTTTTATAGTGTTTGGCGAAAGGAAAGAGGTATTCGCAGATCCCATCATCGGTCCACCAAAAAATTACCCGGGCATATTTATTTACCCTGAAGCTATATAATTTTGGATACTCCGTTAACCATCCGGGGCGGGTGATTTTCCCTTCCAGGGCTTCAACGTTCAATCCTGTAGCCGGACGGTAGGGAGGAGTAATAAGACAGCTTTCAAAGTATTCTCGTTTCTCTTCGATCTGCTGGGCCAGCTCTGGATTGATTTCCCGGATGTTAGCTATTTTAGCATCATAGGTATGCGTTTTGCGAAACTTTATCTTTCTACTCATATCATGCCTGTGGTCTGCTGTATTCAGTATAGCGTTTATTCTTTAAATCTTTCGTTGATTTTTGCAGCAAGTCGTTGAAGCGTTGCTCTTCCTCCGGGGAAAGTGCCCAAAAATCTTCATCATCGGCGTTACCTACTATCCTGACCTTTATTTGAAAATCATGAACAATAGCATTAATTAGTTCACTTAATTCTTCTATTGTCCATTTATCGCTTTTAATTTCTTTGAGATGCCTTTTTACCTTTGGTGACTGAATCATAAAAACCATCCATTCCGCCGCTGACTGCTGGCGGCACAAATAGTGATGAAAAGGATGTGCAGTCAACATCCCAGTAGTACAATGATTTTGAGGAGGAGGCACACTACAAAGCACGTTAGGAGGAGTTGCAGACTGCCTCTTGGCTCAAATCAGTATAAAAACCAGTGTGAGGATCGCCATTCAAGCACAAATAAGTGGCGCCACGAGGCCGTACGCTAATCATTGTTTTAGCCTTTCGTTAATGTGCGGCGATCCAGTCACTGCCTTCTCCTTCACGATTTCATCACAAGGAGGGAGAACCTTGAAAGTCGTTTACCCCATCTGCTGTGGCGTCGATGTACACAAGACTTTTCTCGTCGCCACGCTCATCACTACGCAGGGCATCGTTCCGAGTTACAAAAAGAAGCGCTTTTCCACCTTTAACAAATCCATTCTGGCGTTCAAGCAGTGGCTGATTGACAACAACTGCTTTGACGTCTGCATGGAGAACACCGGGAAGTATTATGTTCCCATTTACAATTTACTGGAGGACTGCATCCGCGTTACCGTCGCCAACCCCAAGTGGGTCGCTGCTGTTAAAGGCAACAAGGATGATGTCAAAGACTCTAAGTGGATCGGCGATCTCTTTCGCCTCGGTCTGGTTCCCGGCAGCTTTATCCCAGCCAAGGACATCCGCATTTTGAGGGAGTATACGCGATACCGCTTCAAGCTTGTTTCCTGCAGATCCAGCGAAAAGAACCGCTTCCAGAACGCTTTCACTGTTTGCAATGTCGCCCTTGATGCTGTCGTTTCCGACATGTTTGGCAAATCTGCCTCGTCCATCACGGACTACCTTGTAAACGCGGATTCCTTCGACCCGAAGCATTGCATTACCCTGCTGCAACGCTCCTTGAAGAAGAAAGCCGACGAGGTTATCGAATCCATTGAGGGTTTTCAAATGACCCAAGAACAGAAGACGCGTATCCGCTTCGTCCGCAAGCATCTGGATTTTGTGGATCAACTTATTGCCGCCCTCGACCAGACCATCGCCGGTTTGGTTGAACCCTTTGAAAGCGCCATTGCCCTGCTCTGTACCATTCCCGGAGTTGACCGCACCTCCGCCGTTGCGATCATCTCCGAGATTGGTATTGATA
>NZ_JAKOAV010000069.1 GCF_029478095.1 Pelotomaculum isophthalicicum JI
CGGCATTTTGCATCACTTTTGGGAGAAGTGACTGAGGTTTATCAGGAGCCGGATACGAGGCCCGTACGTCCGGTTCTGTGAGAAGGATAATGCTGCAGAAAATTACTGCAGCATTACCTTACTCGATCTAGTGAAGAGGGGACCTTTGGGCATGCACTTGATTTAAGTTTTATGGTCTTTTAGCAGCATGTAAAGACTTTTTGTAAAATTTTTATCATCATCCGACGTCCTTTTAGCCGGTCCTTTGGTTCTGCCGCCGCTTCTCCGGTGTTTTGCTTTCAGTTCCCTTTCTTCCAGCAGAAAATCAATAGTGTCCGGGCTGAAAATACGTCCTGAAGGGGATAATGCCGCAGCCCCCTTACCCAGAGTCATTGCAGCCAGACCCCAGTCTTGTGTGATTACAATATCTCCTTTGACGGCTAATTTCATTATTTCCATGTCTGCCTCTTGGGGAGCGTTTCCAACCACGATATGATTTTCAGAATCGATCTTGTGATTGAAGTTGGCTACGGTAATCATAGGCAGTGAAAGTTGTGCGGCAGCCTGCCGGCATATTTCCAGCACACTTTTAGGGGTAGCGTCGGCGTCTATTATTATTCTCATAAATTAATAACCATCCTCGAGTATATGTATAGGTATTTGCAAAAATCGTTGTTCCTAATCCATATAATGCTTTGTTAATGTTATAGATTCACCTTCTTGAACTTAGGAGAAGTTATAAAATATAATTATATATTAAGAAAAGTTGATTCTCTATATGGAAGGGAGGTTAAAACAATGCCTGCCAATCTCACACCAATATATTATAAAGCTGAAGAAAATTTTAAGAAAGCCGTTACTGTATCGGAAAAAATTGCCGCTCTGGAGGAAATGCTCGCGGTGATACCAAAGCACAAAGGTACTGAAAAGATGCAGGCAGATTTAAAAAAGCGCCTTTCCCGGCTTAGGGAGGAAGGGCAGAAGAAGTCAAAAAAAGGCCGTATAGATCCTTTCTGGGTGGAAAAGCAGGGCGCCGGACAAGTGGTATTGTTTGGGTTCCCTAACACCGGCAAGTCATCTTTACTTGCAACCGTAACCAGGGCCAGACCGAAAATAGCTGAATATCCCTTTACTACGACTTTGCCTATGACCGGTATGATGGCTTATCAGGATATTTTGTTCCAGATGGTTGATACACCACCAATCACAGAAGAATTGGTTCCTGACGGCCTGTCGGGCACTCTGCGTAACGCTGATGCTTTATTAATTTTGGTCGACGCTGGTTCGGATAATTGTCTTGAACAGCTTCTAACGTGTTATGATTATCTAAAAGAAAAGAAGATTATGGCTGATGAGGTTTCGCCTGGAACGCGCGCCATATCAGCTGACCGGTGCATGGTGCTTGCAACCAAAGCAGAAGTGGATAATAGCGCTGAACATATTCAAATTATGAATGAACTTGGGCCGCCCGATCTTGAAATAATCCCAGTTTCAGCAACAACGGGGCTTGGCCTGGAAATAATGCGGGAAAAAATTTTTGAATTGCTGAAGATTATCCGGGTCTATACCAAAACGCCGGGCAAGGCGCCTGATATGAAAACCCCCTTTATACTTAAAAAAGGGAGTAATGTGCTGGACTTAGCTGAAAATATTCATCGTGATTTACCGCAACTGATGAAGAACGTTAGGGTATGGGGTTCAGCCCGTTACGAAGGCCAGTCTGTCAACCGGGATTATCAATTATCTGATCGGGATATCGTTGAGATAAACCAGTAATAAATTTAAGTAATATTTATTTAGACACCTATCGTGTTTTCTGAGGGTAAAATAGAGAATGACCGGCAGTTCGTTAAAAGAGAACTTTTTATAGTTGAGCGATTTTTTAATTTTTGGCTGTACATATTGATGTCTGCCGTTTCTAAAGTATCTGCGAGAGGCTGTTCCGGTCCGTTTGAGGTTGCGCAACCTGTAGAGAGTGAAATTGGTGGTATCTTATTGAAATTATTGTATTTAAACATGGCGTCTGAAAGTTTTTTGCATCTTTGTTCAGCGACTTTTTGCGGAGTTCTGGCCAGCATAACAACGAATTCATCCCCGCCTATTCTAGTCACAATATCTTCCTTGCGAAAAGTATACTTAAGTAGTTTAGCGGCTATAATGAGGGCTTTGTCGCCAAAACGGTGCCCCATGGTGTCATTAATTATTTTGAGGCCGTCAACGTCAATCATAATCATGCTGACGGGGTAATTATCACTGCCTTCAAGTAGTTTAATTTGCTCCTCAAAGTAGTAACGGTTATATAAACCGGTTAGTTTGTCATGGATAAGAAGGTTTTTGTAATGATCGATTTCTTTTTTATAATTTTGTTCGCCGCAGTAATCGGCTTCGGGTAACGCTAGCAGCCCGGAAATTTGAGTAGCGAAAGCGCTGCATATTTTTCTTGATTTTGGTGTCATTTCTGAGCGTTTTTTTAAAACTAGGTATAGTATTCCTTTATTTATTCCGTTCCGATCTTTTAATTCGAATTGTATACAGTTTTTTAATTGTTGTATTTTTTCAAGATCTGAATTGATTAAGGGACTGGAAGAAATTATCTCATAGCCTTCCGAATTACGACAACAAACCATGACTTGGCGCAGGTTGAGCGCTTTCCTGAAAGTATTTGTCAGGGACGCGACTATCCGCGCAGGTTCTTTTATTTGTGAAAAGCTAAGACAATATAGTTCCTCAAAAAGTTCCTTTTTCAAGAAAATCACTCTTTTGCGATGGTTATCTAATATTAATATCGTAAACTTGAATCAATTACTTTACACTTTAAAATGTCTAAAAAGAATTATTATTAAACTATTGCTGTCGCATATCTTGCCAGATTTCTCTTGCCCGTCCAACTATTCCCGGCAAAGTTTCTCTCGCAGGATGTTTTAAAATTGTATCCAACCACCTGAATCCTTCTTTTGAATTGCCTAATTTCAAATTCAATACCCCAAGAAGATAAATAATATTCATTTCCAGCCTTGGATCACTTAAATTTTCCTTTTCATAAGCTTCTTTAAAACGGGCTATGGCAAGCTGCAGGTATTTTATTTCTGAATTAATATCTTTCTTGAACCTGTATAACCAGCTCATTTTCAAGAATATATTGCCTCTTTTGGAATTTTTAATTTTAAGATTTTTCATCGAGAGTATAAATAGAAGAAATGCTTGAATTGAATGTTCAAGGGTGCGTACTCCGCTGTAGTCAAAATTATCATGTTTCCATAATGGTTCGATCTGTTTAAGGATTTCCTCTTTTTGTCCGTCATTAAGTTTTATTAGATAGGTTTCTTCGTTAAATGCATAACCGCATTGGGGACAAATTACTATTTCGTAGTAAATTGGATTTATATGTTCATAGTGGTTGCATAAATCATCATCGACTTTTTTAATACGTAGAGAACTGGACCGGACGTGGGAAGTATTTATTTTATTATCACATATCGGACAGATATATTCTTTCCGGTACAGCATAGTTTTTATTTTTTCATCAGTCAGTTTTTCTTCAGGCAATAGTAATTCTGAAGTGTTATCAACGTCGTCTAAATTCAGTTTAAAACCGGATATGGTGTTAAATGCTTCGGTTAATTCCATATTTTTCATATTTGCCTGTCTAAGTCTTCTGCTTAGGTTAATAATTATTTTAATGGCAACTTCTTGGTTTTCTCTTAAAAAATCAAAAAATTGATTTCTCTCCAACTGAAAAAGGACTGTATCCTCAGCGGCCCTTGCATACGCGGAACGCCCCAACCCGTCGAGCAATGACATTTCGCCGATTATCTCGGGAGGTGTCAACGTCTGAAGAATTATATCATTACCATTAGAGTCGAGATTATATATATCGACTTTCCCCGATAAAACAACATACATGCATGTTCCTTCACCACCTTCCTTGAAGATAGTCGAATTATTTGTAAATCGGACGACTTTTAAGTTTTTTACGAGTTCTTTTAAAATGCTCTCTTCTGTGTCTTTAAGGAAAGGGATTTTTTTCATAATCTTAATAGCTAGTTCTGTATCCAAGATATCACCGCCAAAAATATTATTAATTTTTTTAATTATAACATAAAATGCTGAGACAAATTACCTTAAATGTTTTCTGTTTGTTAAAAAGGAAGAAAAACCAATATTCGTTTGGCATGACAAAAATATTTTTGGTTTCTTTGCATACATCTTTCGTATGA
>NZ_JAKOAV010000070.1 GCF_029478095.1 Pelotomaculum isophthalicicum JI
AAATAACACAGGTTTATAGGTAAATGGAGAGCCGTATACGCCGAGAGGTGTACGTACGGTTCGGAAGGGAGTTGTGTTGATACCTACCAGCGTAAGCTGGAAAGGCGCAACATAGCTTACCTTGTGCCGGTATGGGGCTGCTGTCCCCGTACTTGCAGGACAATGAAACGGAGGAAATCAACGTCAACGGCTCCGGGGGCGTCTGGGTACTCTACAAGGATAGAAAAATCCGTCTGAACGAAACCTTTGGGCACCCGGAAGCCTGCGCCAATATTGTTCGGAAAATGAGCCGGTTCGGGAATGTCATTCTGGACGGTTCCAAGCCCATCGGGGACAGCTTCATTGCCAGGGGCATCCGCATGTCGGGAGCCATCGCCCCCTGTGTTGACCCGGATGCCGGAGCGATAGCGTCCATCCGAAAGCAAAAGCCCTTGCTTATTACACGGGAAAATCTTATTGGATGGGATACCGCCACAGCCGAGGAATTGGACTTTTTGGTTATGTGCGTCAACAACGGCGTATCGCTTGCCGTTGCCGGAGCCACAGGTTCCGGGAAAACGGCGGATATGGGCTATATTTTAAGCTGTGTTCCCCACGATAAACGTATTGTTACCATCGAAGACACGAGAGAACTGTCTTTAGCTCAATATGATGAAAACGGCGTGATGCTCAACGATGTGATACATCTTCTCACCAAGGAGGAACCCAATCCGATCACCATGTTGGACCTATTGAAGCTCTCGCTGCGCCTGCACCCGGAAATCCTTGTGCCTGCGGAAATGCGGGGAAAGGAAGCTATGGTAGTTCAAGAAGCCGGGAGAACGGGCCATACGGTCATTAGTACATTGCACGCCAACAGCGCGCGGACAGCCTATGACCGCGTCCTGACCATGTGCCTGGAGGCCGGAACTTCACTTTCAGAGGAAAGGCTTCTCAAAAACATCGTAGAAGCCTTTCCCATTATGGTATTTAAAATGCAACTCCCCGACAAATCACGCAAATACATGGAGGTATTCGAGGCCACCGGGATAAAAAACGGTGAAGTTACCGGAACCACGCTTTTCAAATATGTGGTGGACCATTATGAGCGTGGCGACGAGGGCAGGATTACCAAAGTGGTAGGCAGTCACCAGCGCATGGGGAACATTTCTCCAGCTCTTGCCGAAAAGCTCTTATTGGGTGGTGTACCTCAAAGGGAAATCCGCCGCTTTTCGGAAGGAGGCCCGACATGAATCCGATTACCTGTATCCTTATCGCTATATTTGTCCTTATCAGCCTTGCCTTGTTTCTCCTATTTAAGCTGAACCCCTTCTCCGTAGAACAAAATCCTTTGAAAAAGCGCCGCCTAATTTTGACGGGGACAAAGCTGAAAATCACCGAACGGATTGCCATCCACTTTACCACGCTGTTCCGGCAGACACGATGCACGCCAAAGAAGTTTTTCATTATGGCGCTTCTGTCAGCGGCGGGCGGTTTTACTGCGGGAATGCTGCTGTTCGGCAGCGCGGGACTTGCGGCGGTAATGGCCGTCTGTATGCTGCCCGCCCCTTACTTCTATTTGACGGTAAAAAGCTCGGCGGCGGCGAGGGAAGAAATCGAGGGGCTGGAAAACACCATGTCCATCATCACCAATGCCTACGCGGGATGCGACGATATCATCAAGGCGTTGGAAGCCTATGTGGAGGAAAAGAACCGGTATGTCCCGGCGCATTTGAGAGTCACGACGCCCTTTGACGAATTTATTACGGAAATCCGCTTGGTCAATCCCAATGTGGAGCACGGCCTTTATCGTCTTTCCGCAAAAATCAAAAACCGCTACTTTAACGAATGGGTCAAGACCCTGATCTTATGTCATAACGACAGAAGGCTGAAATTTGCCCTGTTCCCCGTCATCAAGGCCATGAATGACGCAAAATCCATGCAAGTCGAGAGCGACGGCATGATGGTGCGGGTCTGGCGCGACTATCTGCTGACGGCGGGCCTGATGTTCTCCATCATTCCCATGATGAGATTCGCCAACGCCGAATGGTTTTTTCTGCTGACCCAAACCGCCACCGGCAAGCTCCTGATTATCCTCATGCTGCTTGCCGCGCTGGGCACTGCCTTCTACGTGATGAAAGCCACAAAACCGTCCAACAGATAAGGAGGAACGCCATTGTTTTACCAAATCATCATTTTTATCCTGCTGACCGCGGCAGGATTTTTGATTTGCAGGCAGCTTCTCAAGATTCCGAAGCTGAGTATGAAAAAGAATATTAAAAATTTACAGGCCGAAAAGGAAAAGCCGGAAAAACGGCTGTTAAGCCGGTTCATCATGCCCCTTGCAAGACCGGTTTCCCGGCTCATTCCCCTCGATCCCGTCAAGGAGGCGCGAATGGCCTCCATGCTGCGGCGCGGCGGGCTGGAGTTGACTCCCCAAGAGTACCATGCCAGGGCTGTCCTGTGCGCTCTCTTTACCATGCCTCTCGCGCTGCTGTTTATGTTCATCGGAGCGCCCAATCTTGTACCCATCATCCTGATCTTTGCGGTGGTCGTCTACCGTCATTTCACAACTGACCTCAAAGACCAACTGAACGAAAAGAAGAAGCGTATTGAAATGGAACTGCCGGGCTTTGTGCGTTCCATCCTTTACCGGCTTGAGGACAGCAGGAACGACGGCAGGATTGTGGTGCAGGTGGATTTAATCCAGATATTTGAGGATTACCTCAAGGTGGCAAGCGAGGCGTTCCGGGAGGACGTGGCGATTCTAATCGTGGAAATGAAAGCGAAGGATATCGAAACCGCCCTGCGGAGCTTCAATGAGCGTCTTGGTTTAACGGATGTTTCCTTTTTAGTCAACGCCCTAATCGGCCTGCACCGGGGCGAGCATCAAGGCGAGGCGCTTTCCTACCTTGCACGGGATATGGATATTAAAGCAAAGGAGGTTTTCAGGAAAAAACTGAATACGCTGCCCCGCAGGGTGAAAATCGCGTCCATCCCCCTGGTGGCGGTAACCCTTGCCAGCCTGCTGTATGTCATCGGCTCCCACTTGATTCGCTCAATGGGGGGCCTTTTTTAATCTGTGAAAATGGGGCAGCGCCCCATTTCAAATAAAAAATACTTTTTCAGGAGGTATGACCCATGCAAAGCATCAACACCGCAACCACAAATTTTAAGGAAAGGAGGACCAAAATCATGAGAAAACGCATGTCAAACGCTCTTTTAAGAGCGAAGGCCACACTGATGAACCCCTCCGGCGACCAGATGACCGGCTGGCTCATCGTGGTACTCATCGTTGTCGTGGTAGGCGCTGTGTTCATGACCCTGTATCAGGGCTCCATAACGCAGATTTGGAACAGCATTGTTTCTAAGATTACCAACCTGCTTAATTAACAGCCGTTTCACCTTTGTACGGGGAGGGAGCAAGGCTCCCTCCTTTTTTGTTCGCCCGGCATGTCTGCCGAGCCGATGGGTTGAAAGAAACCCTGTCACCTAACCAGCGGGAAGACAACCCGTAGGCAAGGGCGTCACTGGTAACGGTGGGGTCTGAAGGAAGCCGAAGGGGG
>NZ_JAKOAV010000071.1 GCF_029478095.1 Pelotomaculum isophthalicicum JI
CAATGAATGGCATATGCGGTCCATGTGAGTGGCGTTACATTTCTCACTTGCTTGGCTGATTGGCAAAACAACTCTCACGCCATTGACGGTGAGAATCCCACCGTCAAATTACGTGAGAAGCAACAATTTTCTAAGTAGTTTTCCAACTAATTAAAACATGTATTTAGCTAACAAAAGACTGTTACCTAAATGGTTTGTTAGGTTGCTCTTGGGTATTGCTTGTGCGGGCTGTCCCTGTACTTCCTTTCGAACCACTTTTTTAAATGTCCATTGGACTCACCCCCCATTGTGTTAATGTTAAGGCCAAATAAGTCTGCTTACTCTGAATCATAATTACCTGATTGCTACGGCTTTTTTGCCAGATATTTCGGTACTCCGGATTCAGCGGTTTCTAGATTTTTCAGTTTAACTAATTATTGTCTATAAACAGATCTAATAGCTTAATTGATAGGCTATTTTTCAGCGTTTTATGATTCTTTAATCTAGTCCTTCTTTGTCACTTTCTGCTTTTGCTGTAAATTCTTTTGCTGTTCCTCCGCCGACGATGAATTTACCAATAACAGTTTTGCCATCAACATCATAGAGTGAAATTTCATGTGTAGGATGAGCCAAGTTCTGCTTATTCAGAGCTATAGCTTCCTGTGGCGTTTTAGGAAACGGTTGTTCTAGATCTGTACGTTTCACATACCCTTTAATATCATCCAAGCCAACTGCCGCGATTAAATCAGGCACTGTTTCTGGAGAAGTAGCATCCAATTTAGAGCCATACGTCTGACCATACTGGTTTTTCGGAAAAACATAATTACTACCAGCATTAGCAGTCGTGTCATGGATGCCAATGATGCCAAGTGTTCCTAGCGCGATGCTAGCAATAAGAGCAACACCAAAAATCACTGTTTTTAACCCAAGTAACTTAAATTTCATTCCATTGCCTCCTTTCCATAATGGGATCATACCGATTCAAACTCACATATTAATTTACTCACAATTATAATCAAATAATTGCATATTTCTAGTAGTTATTCCTAGATAACCATTTTATGGGCGTGTATAGCCTGATAAGAATCATGAAACAACCAAAAAATAACCCCTTCTACAAAGGGGTAAATCTGTGTTTATGTTCTTCAAATTTATATCGGCTCATTAAAGCAACCTTGTCATATCCGTCAAATTCGATCTCATAAGACCTGTTACCTACCTCTCTAATTCTACTGATTCTGTCCATGTTCGCTATAAATGACTTGTGAACTCTAAGGAAATTCCCTCCTAACTTTTCTGCTAACTTACTCAGGGTTTGATGTATCTTATAAACGTTGTTTTCTGTATGGATCAGATTAAGTTTTTCCTGTTTCTCAATAAACAAGATGTCACCAGGCGCTACAGGATGCAAGGGGACGTTCTTTTTGCATTTTACTCCCGGCGTTAACAGCTTCCTAGTTGGGCTTTAAAAATATGTTTAATTGAATCCAGTCACCCAGGAAATCTGCCGTTATATTATCGGTTAATAGTTGCCAAAATAGTTGAGAATCATTTCATCATAAAATATTGCCAATCGATTGATTCATCTAAACATGATGTGATTAACGCTGCTCTCAATAGCTCTCTTGCTTATTTTGCCACCAAAATTCACTCTGTCGTATTTTTTTCTTAATATCAAGCAAATGAGACGGAAGCAAAAAGAACGTCCCCTTGCATCAAGAACGTCCCCTTGCATCATCAACTGGTAAGCAATGCTAAAGCTCTGCTCACGGACATCGGCACCGAGGAACTGGCCCACTGGGAAATTGTCGCCACCATGATCTACAAACTGGTCAAGGGTGTGCCGGCCCAGCAGCTCAGGGAAGCCGGCCTGGGAGCGCACTTCGCCGAGCACGACCACGCGGTTTACCCGGCCGACGCCGCCGGGGCGCCATGGACCGCAGCTTACATCCAGTCCCAGGGAGACCCGGTCGCCGACCTGCATGAAGACCTGGCCGCCGAACAGAAAGCCAGGGCCACCTACGAGCGGTTGATCCAGCTCACCGACGACCCCGGCATCAAAGACACCTTAAGATTTTTGAGAGAAAGAGAAGTGGTCCACTTCCAACGCTTCGGGGAGACTTTGAACGATGTCCAGGCGTGCCTGGAGTCGAAGAAGTTATATTGATTCGAAGCACCCGGTGCAAAGCCGGGTGCTGTAAAATGCCGTTCAATTGTTATAAACTACAGTGAATTATCCATATCTAATAAAATTATTTTAATTTGCATGATTAGCTTGGGAATATCTTCTATACTGGTTACCCAAATCTCTTCCAAGTCAACATCAAAGTACTCATGGATTAACATGGGTTTGCTGTACTGCCAGCATATCCAAATACGAAATATCTCCTTTGTTCGGGAAATTGAAAAGAATTAAGAGTCCCGTAATTAATAGATTCACTATTTATTTTTGAGTCTCTAATGGGTACCCCACTCCCCGGGCGAGCTGGTAATTGATGTATTGATTAAGGCTAACGTTTTCCATTTTGGCTTTTTCTGATAAGGCCTTGTGCAGAGATTTAGGCATGCGAATCCTCAACTGGCCGGAAAAATCATCGTTTAAGGGTTCCGGTATGGAGCGCCCTAACTCCAAACATGTTTCAACCCAGCATCTTTTTGCGTCGTTGATATTAGAGACGGCTTCCCCGGGCGTTTCACCGTTGGATATACATCCTGGAAGAAGCGGTATTTCAGCGAACCAGCCGCCCCCTTCTTCATCGGTGAGCTTTCTTATCTTGATTTCGTAGTTTAAGTTGAGGTAGTAATTTAAATCTTTCACTGCTTCTCTTCCTTTTCTTTTATTCTTTCTATCGCATCTAAGGCTTTCCTCACATAAATCGCCTTGACAGGCCTGGCTTTTGGAATTGATAGAGCGTCAGAAGTTTCGGGTGGTAATAGATATAGTGACTGGAACCTTTGCCCGGCTGTCTACATTTAAAGCCATACTGCTTAAGAATCTTGTCCAATTCTTCAAAATCAACGTCTTTCGGATTACGCACGATTTTGGCATACAATTTACTGAAACTGGTCAAGATACCCACCGCCTATATTTATGGTATCATATATGGAACCATTAATCAAGCGGAAAGAGAGTCTTATATAACTAGTTAACTACGCTAAAGGGCTGCTTACCGGCATCGGCACGGAGGAGATAGCCTACTGGGAGATAGTGGCCACCATGATTTACAAGCTAGTCAAGGGAGTGCCGGCAAAGGAACTAAGGGCTATAGGCCTTGGCGCTCACTTCGCCCGAGCAGAACCGGGCTGTCTACCCGGGTTAAAGGGTAAAAGCACAAAATTGTTGACACTACCGCATAAACTATTGCTGCCCTTTTTGGACAATCTTTATGGCATATCGAGTAAGGTAATGCTACAGTAATTTTCTGCAGCATTATCCTTCTCACAGAACCGGACGTACGGGCCTCGTATCCGGCTCCTGATAAACCTCAGTCACTTCTCCCAAAAGTGATGCAAAATGCCGACATTGTACGAAGCCAAAT
>NZ_JAKOAV010000072.1 GCF_029478095.1 Pelotomaculum isophthalicicum JI
CCTGGAGCTCTTTGCCAAAAAGGCTGTGGCTCTGGCAGGGAAGCGGGCAAAGCTTATCCCGGTAGTACTTTATATTTTGGGCATCTTTCTCGCGGCAATTGGACCAGGATCTATACCTGTTATGGCTTTGATGGCCATGTTCAGTATGGCCCTGGCTGCCCAGATGAAGATAAATCCCCTTAAGCTGGTGCCCATTGCAGTATCAGGTGCGGCAGCAGGGGGTCTTTCCCCTATCGCTCCATCAGGGATTATTGCGATTAATCTGGCGGCCAAATCAGGGTTTACCGATATCGGTATACCTTTCTTCTTTAACTCCCTGCTGTCATATACCTTGTTTGGCATTGTCATGTACTTCTTTTTCAAAGCGTATAAAATTGATACGGACGCACCTTTTAAAATGGACGATCTGCCGAAGTTCAACAGAAATCAGATAATTACCCTTGCAGGTATCGCAGTTATGGTTGTATTAGTGATTTTTGGTAAATTCAATATTGGTCTGATGGCCTTTTTAACTGCAGGGGTGTTGACTTTCCTTAGGGTTGCGGACGAGAAGCAAGCTGTCTCTGGTATTCCTTGGGGAATACTGGTGATGGTAGCCGGGGTAAACGTCTTGATGGACGTGGTTATTAAGTTACAGGGCATTAAAATGATGGCTGCTTTCTTAGGTTCCTTAATGAATGAAAGTACGGCCACGCCGATTTTAGCCCTAACGAGTGGTATTATGACTTTTTTTAGTTCAACATCGGGGGTCGTAATGCCCACAATGATTCCCACCGTCAAGGATATTCTTGCTACCCTAGGCAACCCTCAAAATATTACTGCAACGGAAATGATTTCTGCATTAGTTAATACTTCCCAAAATGCAGGCATGAGTCCATTGTCAACAGCAGGCGCTCTGATCATGGCAGCATATGGATCTACATTTAATCCAAGCCAAAAAGAGGAGCATAAGCTATTCGTAACCTTATTTGGAATTTCTGTGGCAGGACTAATTTTCATGACTGTTGGGTCCTACTTTGGTTTATTTAAAATATTTAACTAAAGTGGAGATAATCACTAGTAGGTTCATCATGATGAACTGCTATACCGGACAGCACATACGGTGGTGTGGAGGCGGTTAGGCACTACTCCCTGTAATAATCATGTGAGAAGGGGTATAATTCCTTTAAAAATTTAGAATATTAGGAGTTTTATCATTTGTGTTAATCAGCTTAATTATTGGAATAGTCAAGCCGTTTGCTGGTTTAGCACCACAGGCCATTATTTACTGGCAACGGCAGCCGCTGCTTTGGGTATGTGGATCTTTCGGCCTGGCGGCTTGCCTGTTACAAGAATGGGGGGAATATGAGAAGGGCTTTGAGTAGTACGGTAAATGTTGACGCATATACAACTCAAAGCCCTAACACAAAGCATTATGATCATAACAACCATATAACATAAATTGGATAATTTGAGCCTAGGGACCATTAAATTGATTCCTTTTATTCTTTATAAAGGTTATAATTACTTCAAGTGAAGGTGATTATTTCAGAATTATCACGAATTCAAGATAAATGAATTGTTCACTAGGAGGCCTTTATGGGAAGTCCAGTGTTAATTGGGGTAATATCTACCCATGCTGAATTAACATCTATATGCCGTCAAATAAGTCTGCCGGGCGTTAAATTATTAATTAATGAAGGTGCCTTGGAAAAATCATTGCACGGCTTAAAAATATTTGAAGAAAAAGGAGTCGAAACCCTGGTCACTACCCGGGGAAACTCTGTGTTCATAAAGGAACACACAAGTTTACCTGTTATTTCGATTCCAGAAAATAATTTTGATATTTTTTTGCCGCTAGCTCGAGCCTCACAAAAATATGGCCCCAATATGACACTGTTCTCTTACAGAGCCTTGCCTAAAGGATTAGATGAAATAAGGAAAGTTATGGGTTTCAATTTAAAAACCATTATTTTTAATAATCACAACCATCTAGAACACCTTCTTGAACAGTTAAAAGGTTCCGACATGGTGATTGTAGGTGGGGGGTTAGTTTGTCAATTAGCGTCATCTTTAGGATTTATTACTGAACAAGTGAATATGAATAAGGACTATATTATAGACGCTATGGAAGCAGCGCGGGAACTAGCCATGGCAAGGCGGGTAGAAAAAAAGGAGGCTTACAGGTTACAAACTATTTTAGATTTGACTCATGAAGGGATCATCGCTACTGATGAAAAAGGTGTAATAACCTTATTTAACAAGGCTGCCGAAAAAATTTTTAATTTTAAAACAGAAGATGTTTTGGGGTGTAACATTAAAAATGTTCTACAAACTATTAAGTTGCAGGAGACATTGTTAACAAAAGAAGCAACTTTTGGTGAAATTATTAGTTTTGAAAACTCTGAGGTAGTTGTTAATAGAGTACCTGTTTTAAATAAAAAGGAAGAAATCTCCGGTGTTGTAGCAACAATCCAACCAGCTCAAGAAATCCAGGAACTCGAAGAAAAAATAAGAAGGCAGCTTTCCGAAGATAAGACCGGGATTAGGTATAATTTTAATGACATTAAAGGGGAAAGCTATGCAATTCGTTCAACTATTGAATTAGCCCGGAAATTCGCTCAAACTGATGAAACGGTTTTAATTATGGGGGAAAGTGGTACAGGAAAAGAGCTGTTTGCCCAAAGCATTCACGTCGCTTCAAAGAGAAAAACAAAACCTTTTTTGGCCATTAATTGTGCGGCTATTCCTGGTACACTATTGGAAAGCGAGCTTTTCGGGTACTCGGAGGGAGCTTTTACAGGCGCCCGCAAAGGAGGCAAGGCCGGTCTTTTTGAACTAGCGCACGGGGGAACGATATTTCTTGATGAAATCGGTGAAATGCCCCTGGATGTACAGGCAAAGCTTTTAAGGGTAATTCAGGAAAAAGAGGTCCGCAGGGTAGG
>NZ_JAKOAV010000073.1 GCF_029478095.1 Pelotomaculum isophthalicicum JI
GGCTCTTGCAAGTGAATGGAACGATTTTCTTTTCTTTGCCTCCGCAATCTAAACACCAATATTCTGCAAACCCGTTTTTGGGGTCTCCACATCCGAGGACTTTAGTGACAGCTTCTCTCTCACATTCGCGGATTACCTTCGAATACTTCACCTCAAACTCTGGCCAATTTATTTTAAGTATTTCTTTGATTTTTGACGAATATCTCATGTCCATATGTTGCTATAACATGGTCTCACCGGGTACCCCAAATGTATACTTTCCTTAACAACAAGAAATACAAACCCACAAGATTTATGGCCAATGGCTCAAAATATGATAAGAATGCGGCTGATAACGCCGTCACCTTTATTAATTGCTTGAAACATACCAAGGGTGAATGGTACGGTTTGCCCTTTGACCTTATAGACTGGCAGGAGCAGATTATCCGCGACGTGTTTGGCATCTTAAAGCCTAATGGCTGCCGGCAGTTTAATACCGTTTATTTCGAAATCCCGAAGAAACAGGGCAAATCGGAGCTTGCCGCGGCGGTTGCCCTCCTTTTGACCTGCGGAGACTTTGAGCATGGCGGCGAAGTGTATGGATGCGCTTCGGACCGGCAGCAGGCCTCAATTGTTTTTGATGTAGCGGTAGATATGGTGGAGCAGTGCCCGGCCCTAAAAAGCAGGATCAAGCCGGTGCTTTCCCAAAAACGGCTGGTATATAAGCCGCTGGGGAGCTTTTATCAGGTGCTTTCAGCAGAAGCGTATACAAAACATGGGCTTAACGTACATGGCGTGGTCTTCGATGAACTGCATGCCCAGCCTAACAGAAATCTTTATGATGTTATGCTTCATGGCTCCGGCGATGCCAGAAAGCAGCCGCTGTTCTTCCTGATCACCACCGCCGGAACCGATAGAAATTCGATCTGCTGGGAGGTACATCAAAAGGCCGAGGATATCCTTCAAGGCAGAAAGGTGGATCCGACTTTTTATCCCCTAATATATGGGGCGGCGGAGGATGAGGACTGGACAAGCGAAAAGGTGTGGAAAAAGGCCAACCCTTCTCTGGGCATTACGGTGGATATTGAGAAGCTGCGCATTGCCTGCGAGAATGCCAAACAGAACCCGGCCGAAGAAAACCTGTTTCGTCAGCTTCGGCTTAACCAATGGGTAAAGCAATCAGTGCGCTGGATGCCGATGGAGAAATGGGACAGATGTGCTTTTCCGGTTAACGCCGAAGCCCTGCGCGGTCGAGTATGTTACGGCGGGCTTGACTTGTCTTCTACTACGGATATAACTGCCTTTGTGCTGGTGTTCCCGCCGCTCAACGATGCGGATAAATATAGCATACTTCCTTTCTTCTGGATGCCGGAGGACAACATCGACCTGCGGGTGCGGCGTGACCATGTTCCTTATGATATATGGAAACAGTAAGGATTTCTGCAAACAACTGAAGGCAACGTGGTACATTACGGTTTCATTGAAAACTTCATTGAGGAGCTCGGTAGCAAGTACAACATCAAGGAAATTGCCTTTGACCGCTGGGGCGCGGTGCAAATGACTCAGAACCTTGAGAGTATGGGATTTACCGTGGTTCCCTTTGGCCAGGGGTATAAGGATATGTCGCCTCCGACAAAAGAATTGATGAAACTGACCTTGGAAGAAAAGATTGCCCATGGAGGGCATCCGGTGCTGCGCTGGATGATGGACAATGTGTTTGTCAGGACCGATCCCGCCGGCAACATCAAGCCCGACAAGGAGAAAAGCACCGAGCGGATTGACGGTGCGGTAGCGCTGATTATGGCGCTTGACCGGGCAATCCGCAACGGTATCAATTCAGGCGATTCGGTTTACGACGAAAGGGGGCTACTTATAATTTGAACAAGAATAAAATAACGTGGAACAGATGTTACTCTGTCCCGCGTTATTTTTCTTTGTTTACTTATGCAAGGCAAACATTGACCGCTCTGAGCTTATGGCTGTTCTTCGGGTCGGTTTCGGTATCAAATGTTACCTTTTGGCCTTCTGCCAGAGACTTGAAACCGTTTGCTACGATTGCAGAGAAATGAACGAATACATCCTCACCACCGTTGTCGTTGGAAAGAAAACCAAAGCCTTTTTCCGCGTTGAACCATTTTACTGTACCGTTATTCATTAGGTACCTCCTAATATTTTATTGTACCCAATAGAAAACAAAAAACTCACGCGCCACTGTAAATCATCAAAGAACAATGACCCACAGAACATGTGAGAACAATGTAATTATCTTGAATACTAACTTAGTTTAACATAGCTCTCTGTTGCTGTCAAGATATTTTTACATAGCCTCCGGAAACGGCGAGTTATTCAAGGAGAGTGATGCCCATGCGCATATTTCCTAGGTTGTTCAAAGCAAGGGATAAGCCGAAAAACAGCCTGTGGGGCAGTACCTACAG
>NZ_JAKOAV010000074.1 GCF_029478095.1 Pelotomaculum isophthalicicum JI
TCGGCCTCTTCCGTAAAAGTAGCCGCCTCCGGCTTAACCCTGCGGTCATGGAGCCGGCTCAGGTCGACCACCGTGGCATCCGCCCATTGCTTGCCGTCATGCCAGACTTGAATGCGGGAGAGGTCAAACGGATCATACCGCAGCAGCACGCGTTCGCCGCACAACTCAAGATCTACCTCATAGATGTTGCCATCCAGACTAATACAGCCGGTTTTATCTACCTTGCGGGTCTCTTCCCACAGGAATATTTCTGTTAGTTCCGCAAGCGTTTTTCGCCGCGGTACCCTTTTACTTAACGCAGCCCGCACTTTCGGTGATTGCTTGGTGGAACCATGGACGCGTTCATGGTAGTATCCGTCAATCCAGGATGTCAGAGCCTGGTTCAATTGTTCCAGGGTGGTAATGCGCCCCTCTTGGATCTGCTGGTACGCTTCTGGTTTAAAGCTGGTATCCACAAACTTGAACATGCGTTCTATTTTGCCGCGTCCTTGAGGACGATATGGACGGCTGTGTGACAGATGGATACCTAGCTTGCCGCAAATGCGCGCCAGATGCTGCGATGAGAAGGCAGATCCGTTATCGCAATAAAATTTTTCGGGGATTCCATGCCGCAAAATGGCCTTTTTCAGGCTGTCCTCCATGCGTGGCAACTTTTCGTCCCAGTAAAACTGCGCATGGACAATGAGGCGGCTGTAATCATCCAGAATAGCGAACAGGATCGCTTTTTTCCGCTTTTTCGGGTCTTTAGGATCCGGCAAATACAGGGTGTGCTGGAAATCGAACTGCCAGAGCACATGCACATCTTCGGCCTCGAAACGCCGGTGTCCGTGACTTCCCGTGCCATCTTTCAGCAGATCCTTGCGGCTGACACCTGCTTTTTTTAGATGGCGTGCCAGCGTGCTGGCTGCAATCTGGCCGGGTCCTACCGCGCCACCTTCTTCGAGGATGAAGATAATCTGCTCGACGCTGCGTTCAGGCCGTTGTCGTCTCAACCGGATCGCTTCCTGCAGCACCGCTGGCGGAATCCGGAGATTCGTTTTCTTTGTTCGGCCTTTGGGCTTGAGGCCGTCCCATTCGCCCTTGCGGTATTGGGAGAGATACCGTTCGAGCGTACGCATGCTTACTTTCGTTTTGGTGCTGCCGGGAATGTGGTACGTTTGGCTGGCTGTGCGCTCCAAGTAGGCCTTGAGCTCGCCGGGGGCCATCGGGGTCTGCCTGCTGACGATGGGAGCAATCAGGCTGTAGCGAAACGCGGCTATTTGTTCGGATAAAGATGGGTCCATAACTGGTAAACCTCCTCACAAAATGGAATAAGATGGGTAATGTCCCTCGTGTTCCATTATGAGGCGCCGTTGGCTTATCCGACAGGACAGGCTTTGTGGTATTTTATCCGTGCTCCGTCACCGCCAGTGAGAGGCAGAGGCGGTTTACGCCCATGAGAAAACGGATTGGCCTGAAGATGGGAAGTTGCCTGCGGACGGTTTCCCAGCAAGAACGCAAGCCAGTCCACAGGGACGGCGAACGGGGAAGCGTCAGATGCGGCACGTGCGCGATCAGCCATGCCCATAACCCGGATTCAAGCTGCGCCAGACGTTTGGCCCATCCCCGGACCAAGCGCCCGATCGTCTTTTCGGAACAAGGGCCACCGGGAAGTGTATCCGTTTCCTCCGCGACGGCTTCCAGCGTAGTTCCGTTCTCAATGGAATTGATAAGTTCCTCTTGCAAATCCAATGTCATTCGCTGGTACGGTTCGAGGAAGATGGGGATAACGGAGTGAACATAGCCGCAAACCGGACAGCGAAAACGAAAGATTGATATACGTGCGTTCTGGGAAGGTGTACAGGCAGATCGCTCAAATTGACTGTGCCGGTGTGGCATTCGTTCGCGCTGGTGGCATTTCGGGCATTCCTGAGGACGGTCTTCCTCGGGAATTCCATGCGTACCCACCAAACGGATATAGTGCTCCAGGTCCTGATGCCAAAGCGGTATGGTCGATTTTAGTCCCCCCTCCTGTTCCGTCAATGGCGAACAGGAAGAAAGAGTTCCGCCGCACCAGGGACAGCGGTAACGACCGCTTCGCATTCGGATGGTGTCGCTCTCCCCTCGTATAAGTCCGCCATGGCGACGCAGGAGTCTTACGCTTAGGTTGCAGGGGAATCCAAGAAATGACTCATCCGGTATCGTGATACTCAACAAAGAATTTTGGGGCTTTACATTCTGCTTCTTTTCCGTTAACATTTTCAATAGGCGAAAGCCGTATCGGAAAAGGAAGACGGGGTTGCAGCCCTTAACGTCTTCCTTATTTATTTTGTCGGTCTCGCTGCTCCTGACATAATGATTGTCGGCGCAACCTCCGGCTGCACACGTCAATTATTGTCTCAGATTACCGC
>NZ_JAKOAV010000075.1 GCF_029478095.1 Pelotomaculum isophthalicicum JI
CCGGCTTCACGGCGCTATGTTAGAACTTCAATACTCCAAGGGTGGTATCCCAACGTTGACTCCACCAAGACTGGCGTCCTGATTTCCAAGTCTCCCACCTATCCTGTACATGCAATACCAAAACCCAATGTCAGGTTACAGTAAAGCTCCACGGGGTCTTTCTGTCCTGTCGCAGGTAGCCGGCATCTTCACCGGCATTACAAGTTCACCAAGCCCCTCGTTGAGACAGTGCCCAAATCGTTACGCCTTTCGTGCGGGTCGGAACTTACCCGACAAGGAATTTCGCTACCTTAGGACCGTTATAGTTACGGCCGCCGTTTACTGGGGCTTCGGTTCAAACCTTCGGGTCGCCCCTAAGCTCTCCCCTTAACCTTCCAGCACCGGGCAGGCGTCAGCCCCTATACATCATCTTACGATTTAGCAGGGACCTGTGTTTTTGATAAACAGTCGCTTGGGCCTTTTCTCTGCGACCCCCTCGCGCTACCTCTGTAAAAGTTTTCACGCTAACGGGGTACCCCTTCTCCCGAAGTTACGGGGTCATTTTGCCGAGTTCCTTAACGAGGGTTATCTCGCGCGCCTTAGGATTCTCACCCCACCTACCTGTGTCGGTTTACGGTACGGGCACTCTCTCGCCTCGTTAGAGGTTTTTCTTGACAGTTTGGGTTCGGCTACTTCGCTACTTTATTTCGCTCCCCATCAGCTCTCGGGCTTTTCAAGAGACGGTTTTGCCTATCTCTTACCCTACCACCTTGGACGCGCTTTTCCAATCGCGCGCTTAGCTTACCCTCCTGTGTCACCCCATCCTTCAAACGGCGGAAAGTGGCATCGGATTCTCAACCGATTCTCCATCGCCTACGCCTGTCGGCCTCGGCTTAGGTCCCGGCTTACTCTGGGCGGACGAGCCTTCCCCAGAAAACCTTAGGTTTACGGCGGGCAGGATTCTCACCTGCCTTTTCGCTTACTTATACCGGCATTCTCACTTCCGTACTCTCCACTACTCCTTACAGTATAGCTTCGCTGTGTACGGAACGCTCCCCTACCATTCCATTACTGAAATCCGTGGCTTCGGTGACAGGCTTAGCCCCGTTACATTTTCGGCGCAGAGCCACTTGACCAGTGAGCTATTACGCACTCTTTAAATGGTGGCTGCTTCTGAGCCAACATCCTGGTTGTCCGGGCAACTCCACATCCTTTTCCACTTAGCCTGTCTTTGGGACCTTAACCGACGGTCTGGGCTGTTTCCCTCTTGACTACGAACCTTAGCACCCGCAGTCTGACTCCTGGGATCCAAATATCCGGCATTCGGAGTTTGATTGGGTTCGGTAACCGGTGAAGGCCCCTAGCCCATTCAGTGCTCTACCTCCGGTATTTATTCCCAAGGCTAGCCCTAAAGCTATTTCGGGGAGAACCAGCTATTTCCGGGTTCGATTGGCATTTCACCCCTACCCACACCTCATCCGCCGCCTTTTCAACGACGGTCGGTTCGAGCCTCCACTTTATTTTACTAAAGCTTCACTCTGGACATGGGTAGATCACCCGGTTTCGGGTCTACTCCAACGGACTATTTTCGCCCTATTAAGACTCGCTTTCGCTGCGGCTCCGCCTTTTGTGGCTTAACCTTGCCCGTCAGAAGTAACTCGCCGGTCCGTTCTACAAAAAGTACGCCATCACACTTTAATCGTGCTTTGACTGTTTGTAAGCATACGGTTTCAGGTTCTATTTCATTCCCCTCCCGGGGTGCTTTTCACCTTTCCCTCACGGTACTTGTTCACTATCGGTCGCGTCGGGTATTTAGCCTTGGAAGGTGGTCCTCCCGGATTCCCACGGGGTTCCTCGTGTCCCGTGGTACTTGGGATACTCTCGAAGATGTTCGCCTTTTCGCCTACAGGGTTGTTACCTTCTGTGACGGGTCTTTCCAAACCGCTTCGGCTAAAGCTACTTACCTTACTGATGAGAGTCCCGCAACCCCGGCTGTGCACGCACTGCCGGTTTAGGCTCGCCCCTTTTCGCTCGCCGCTACTGGGGGGTTCGATTTTTCTTTCTCTTCCTCCGGCTACTAAGATGTTTCAGTTCGCCGGGTGCCCTCCGGTTACCTATGGATTCAGTAATCGGTGACGGGGGTTCGCCCCCGCCGGGTTGCCCCATTCGGATATCCACGGATCGAAGCCTGTTTGCGGCTCCCCGTGGCTTTTCGCAGCTTACCACGTCCTTCTTCGGCCCTTCGCGCCTAGGCATCCACCGTATGCCCTTCCTAGCTTGACCTAATTGCGCGCTAAAAACTCCGTTGGCTCGTGTAACCGAGCCATTTCGTTGCTCTTAGCTTCTTGTTCTCCTACGCTGTGCAGTTTTCAAAGAACTGTT
>NZ_JAKOAV010000076.1 GCF_029478095.1 Pelotomaculum isophthalicicum JI
GTGAAATGGTCGGGTACTTATTCAACGCCAGCCATCGGATTTGCTGTTACGAGCAACAAATCCAAGTCTATTTTGACACAACTGGCGATCGGTTTTCAAGGTTCATCGAAAAATTTTGGCCTTCACAGCCATTTTTGTTGTTGTGGAATTGGTGCTATTTACCATTAACTGCATAACTCATGTATTAATTATTCTTCACTTTCAAAAAGATAATTGTTATGGTATATATTCAGTGAAACCGGTATCAAGGTATGGCGTTATCACCGCTCACTCCAATGCTCAGCGCCGACAGCACCACGGCTCGCTTCGGACCGAACTAGCGGCGCTGCAAAGGCGGCGATAGGCTGGTTATGGGAGAAACCCGTTATCCACCAAACTAATTATACTCAAATTCATAACGTTGGTAGCCCGCTGGTTTCGCGCCGCAGTTCGGTTACCCTCGCTTCGCCGGGTGCTGTTACCGGCGCTCCGCAAGTCGTTCACTAATGATAACGCCATACCTCAGCTTGGTTTACTGAATAGTTACTTGTTATGATAGTCCGGTAGATACCGGTTCAATAAAATAAAATTGATGGATCAGTAATTATATTTTTATCTTATGTAAGAATTAACATATGGGGGTAAAATCATATGACGGGAGTATGCAAAGGAAAAAGTAATACTAAAAGAGATGAGAAAAGGGAGCCACGTCTGCCACTGGTGCCGGTTGAGGAGATGCCTGAGAAGACGCGTAAAATGATCCTGGCCAGCGGGCCGACCAACAGCCTGAATATTAATAAGATGATGGCCCACGCGGAGAACAGTGTGCGTCATTATATGCGGCTGGGCAGTTCGTTATTGTCACAGGTGAAACTGGACGCGCGCCTGCGTGAGTTATCCATACTGAGGGTGGCCATTTTGTGCGATTCTTATTACGAGTGGTACCAGCACGAAAAGATGGCGCGGGAGGCGGGGGTTCCGGAAGAAAAAATTGCCGGTGTAAAAATAGGCCCGGATGAGGAATGCTTCAGCGGGTTGGAGAGGTTGGTGCTGGAGTACACTGATGAAGTTACTGTTAAAGTCAAGTCCACTGACGAAACGTTTCGCAAGCTGGCGGAACGTTTTGATCACCGTGAACTGGTGGAACTGACCTTAATTATCGGTTTTTACAATATGGTGGCCCGTTTTTTGGAAAATACGGAAGTGCAAGTGGAATGAATGTCCGACTTTTCTAATTAAAATTATTATTTAAAATTTTCAAAAAATATATTGACAATATAAGTTCCGCCGCGTATAATGAAAGTGTCCCAGGAAATAGCTCTCAAGTTAAAGTACTGGGAGGAAAACCCCCGGCAGGTTCGGTGACCGGTAGCTGGGAAACGCCGAAACGGTAGAGCTGTAACCGGAAGCGGTTCAAAGGAAGGTTGGCTGAAAAGCCTTATGACTTATCAGTCAACCGGTCAGGTCAAACTAAAACCCTGTGGCTAAGGTAAAGCCCGGCGCGGATTAGTGCACTGAAAGCCCGGCAGTTGAAGTAAAGCTGTTGGGGAAGTAAGGAGACCGGTACCGTAGTGAAGTAAGGGTTCAAAGGAAGATCACTGAAAAGCCTGAGGGTGAAGTAAGGGTCGACCAGGTTGGCTGAAATTCCGAAGGCTATGGTAAGCCCGGAGAAGAGTAGGGAAGCTGAAAGTCCGGCGGCTGAAGTAAAGCCGCTGGAGGAGTAAGGGACCGGTACCCCGTAAGTGAAGGGAGTTCAAAGGCAGGCTGTTGAAAAGCCAGGAGGGCTAGTCAAGAACCGGCCAGGTTGACTTAGGTTCCGAAGGCTAAGGTAAAGCCGGAGGGACGGTAAGGAAAAACCGAAAGCGCGGTGGTTGAGGTAAACTGCTGAAGGAGTAGGTAAACCGGTGCCCCGAAGCTTAATGAGTTCAAAGGAAGACCTCTGAAGAACCGGCTGGTGAAGTAAGAGGTCGACCAGGTTGCTGAAAGGCTGATGGCTGGAGTAAAGTCGTTGGGCGGGTCAAGCAGCCGGTACCAAGGTTAAAGCCGGGAGTAAGCGTGAGCGCGGCGAAGATTCCCGTGAGGGAGAAACCGGACGCCAGGAAAGGAAGATAGTAATATCGACCGGACCGATACGCGGGGGGATAAAGGAGGGATGTACTGAGTTGCAGTACACCTCGGGTAAAGGGTAGGCAGATT
>NZ_JAKOAV010000077.1 GCF_029478095.1 Pelotomaculum isophthalicicum JI
TCTCTTGATTCAAAAGACTGGCATCTTGTAGATCACGATAAAACGTATGATATCGCCCAGCTTGACGAGGAAGCCTATAAAGACAAATGCTTCTTCAAAGAACGCTGGATTAAAGAAAATGGCCTAGGAGAGTGTTGCAAAACTCCCATAAAAAGCTCACTAACCCCATAAAAATCAAGCAAAAAACCAACAACAAAGCAGGAAACCCCCAGCATTACGGCGAATATTAAAGATATTAAAAGGTATAAGGTGGTAATCTAAAATGCTGGGCCATAAAGATAACCAACTCAAATTCACAGATATAGATACTTTACAAGCGTGGGAGCAAAAACCCATAGTCCCTGAAGACAGCGTTTACTATGGTCTGTCCCAAGCAAACGAGATATTTAAAGACGAACTGTTTGCCGATGCATATTCCTTCTCCGGGCGGCCCTCTATACCACCGAGCCGTTTAATTAAAGTGCTTTTACTACAGTTTTACGATAAAGTTTCCGACCGGGAAGCAGAGAACCGAGCCCGCTACGACTTGCGCTGGAAGGTAGCTTTGGGTATTTCCATTGCAGAATCCGGCTTTAACTACAGTGCGTTATCCAGATTCCGGGCAAGATTGTTATTACACCAGAAAGAACGTATTGCTTTTGAAGAGATCTTGGATGCGGTAATAGCCAAAGAGCTACTCCCCGGCAATTGCGCCAAACAAATAATAGATTCAACCTACGTACTCGGAGCCGGTGCTGTACAGGATACCTACACCTTAATTCGGATGGCTATCAAAAAACTTCAAACAACCATCAACAAACGGTTAAACCTGAGCATACTGCTGCCAAAGCCTTTAAATATTGATTATCAGAGCAGAAACAAACCAAAAATCAACTGGGAAGATCCCGTCGAGCGCAATAAATTACTTAATGAATTGTGCCAAGACGCCTTGCAGATTATTGAGGCAGTAGATAATTTGAAACTTACCAAACAAGAACTGGAATTAAGAGATATTTTAACCACGATAGCCGTCCAGGATATAGAGCAACAAAAGGACGGTACAGTCAAAATAAAGCAAGGAGTAGCCAAAGACCGGCTCATTTCCACCAACGACCCGGAGATGCGGCATGGTCGCAAATCCAGTGCCCGCAAATTTGATGGTTACAAAACCCATACTGCCATGGAAACAGATAATAACTTTATTACCGAAATCGAAGTCACCCCAGGCAACGTTCATGACTCAGAAGCAGCCGCTCCGTTAGTGGACCGGCAACCCGAAGAGCGAAAGCCGGATACAGTCTTGTGTGACATGGCCTATGGTACAGGTCAAAACAGAGAAGATATGGAAAAGCGCCAGGTTAAAATAATTTGTCCCGTACCCACAGACCTCGGACGAAACGGCTGTTTCCCCAAGTCAGCATTTACAATAGATTTAGATGCCCAAACCTGCCAGTGTCCTGCCGGTAAAATAGCAACTGAGAAAATATATGATAAGAAAACAAATCGCTTGAAAGTGTTTGTATTTTCCCAGGAACAATGCCAAAACTGCCCTCTGCTAAATCAGTGTACCAAAAGCAAAAAAGGCAGACGTACCATCACAATAAACCAATATGAACGGCACTTGCAGGAAGCGCGTATCTTTCAGCAAACCGAAGAATTCAAAAACGAATACCCCGAGCGATGCAAGATCGAAAACAAGCAAGCAGAGATGGTGCATCATGGTCTTCGCCAGGCTCGCTATATTGGAAAAGCCAAAGTCTATCTACAATCCTTACTAATTGGCGCGATAGTAAACTTCAAGCGCTACTGGAAGTTGGTAACGGAACAACGTCAGCTAAGATCTGATACATGCGATACGAAAACTAATATTATTACAGTTCCCCTGCCTCTAGCTATATAGGGTTAGTCTGCTTTAAAAGAAGGAATAGATGGATAAATACCTCAAAAATAAAGCTAATTGTTGGGCTTAACCAACTCTGTTACCATTTTATACATGTACTTTATTTTCAAAATTTATAAAGTTGCCGTGACCTTCAAAAAAACAGGATTTATGCAACACTCTCCTAGAACAAAAACTTATTGTCACTTACTCCATCAAGTATAAAAACTATCAACGTCAAATTCGCCATTCACAAATCGAACGTGCTCAGAAATTACTGAATTCGAATCCGACTAAAATTTCAAAAAGC
>NZ_JAKOAV010000078.1 GCF_029478095.1 Pelotomaculum isophthalicicum JI
GTTGCGCCTTGCAAGTTCAAGTAGCACATGCAACCTGAGATGGTTGCCTTGATAAAGCCTAACCAGCAGTCATGCACCGAGTCTTGCGTGGTGCGTGGTAACATGCATTGCGAAGCGTAGACAGGAAGATAGTAGGCCGGAATAAAGTGAATAGGATAATTAGCCCCGAAATTGAACGTGTTGTGAAGTAGCCGACCTTTTCTCTCTATGGGGAAGGCAGAAGTTAAGTATCCGTTATTGGTGAGGATATATTAATTGCTTCCGGGGTTCGTACCTACGGCATGCTATCAAAGGGCTACTTGGAAACAAGGGAGATCCGGCAGGCTTCCCTAAAGGATAGGACTTGACAAGCCTGACAAAGCAAGAATAATCCGATGGTCTACCGGAAGTCTTACTGACTGATAGTACTCTGAGGTAGGGAAAGCCTACTACGCGGGGAAGCGGTCAGCGGAAATTGAATCTATTCCAAGGAAACATGGGCTCCATACAAAGGGAGGATTCGGGCCTTAATACAAAGTAAGGAGAACCCCAGCCATGAACACAAATCTGGAAAGAGTAGCAGCAAAAGCCAAAAAGGAAACAAAACTTAAATTCACATCGCTAGCCCACCACATCACCAAGGAACTTATGTGGGAAAGTCTAGCCCGGATGTCAAAGTGCACTGCACCCGGTATAGACGATGAGACGGTTGGCGGAGCGCTGAAAGATTTTGACCTATGGATTGAGAAACTAATGAATTCAATTCATCAAAAAAACTATAAGCCTCCGGCAGTTAGAAGAGTCTGGATACCCAAACCAGGCAAATCTGAAAAACGCCCAATTGGAGTTCCTACGGTGGTGGACAGAGCACTGCAACGAAGCACGGCTGAAGTACTATCGGCAATATATGAGCAGGATTTTCTTGAATGTTCATTCGGAGGAAGACCGGAACGGGGAGCCCATAACGCTCTTTCGACCCTAAATGAAATTATTGCCGGAAAGAAAATCAGCTGGGTTCTAGAAGCAGACCTGAAGAACTTTTTCGGAACGCTCGACCACGCATGGATATTAGAATTTGTACAGCATCGAGTAGGAGACCCCAGAATTATTACCATGATAAAACGATGGCTCAAAGCCGGAGTCATGGAAAATGGGTTAATTCAGGCGAGCGATGTCGGAACTCCTCAAGGCGGCTCAATTAGCGTCCTGCTAAGCAACATCTATTTGCACTATGTACTGGACCTATGGTTTGAGAAAATAGTGAAGCCAAAGCTAAAAGGCGAAGCATACCTGATTAGATATATTGATGACTTCATAGTCTGTTTTCAGTATCGTTCAGATGCTAACCGCTTTCAGGAAGTCCTTGAGAAAAGATTGGGGAAATTCTCGCTAACACTGGAGCCAAACAAAACCCGTCTAATTGAATTTGGCCGTTTTGCTAGCAAACATGCTCATGAAAGAGACAAAAAGCTAGAGACATTCTATTTCCTCGGTTTTACCCACTATTGTACGCGCAATAGAAAAGGAAACTTTATGGTGGGTAGAAAGACCGAAAAATCGCGACTTAGGCGAAGCATTATCAAGATGCAGGCGACCTTGCGCGAAATACGACACTTTCCAATTAAGGAGCAAGTAACGGCGATAAATTCGGTCTTGAGGGGCCATTACAATTATTATGGAATGGCAGGCAATCTGAAAAGCCTCTTTAAGCTTTACCATAGGACAGAACAGTACTGGAGAAGAATGCTTAGTTCCCGGTGCAGCAAAGGATACGTCACATGGGAGAAGTTCCAAGCGATTAAAAGTATGTTTCCACTATTGCGACCGAAGCTTTCGATACCATATACGGAACTAAAAGCATACGCAATGCTGTGAGTCAATTTCCGAAGAGCCCGGTGCGGGAAATCTGCACGCCGGGTTCCGTGGGGGTTGGGCCACCAATTGGTGGCCTTTCTACCCAGA
>NZ_JAKOAV010000079.1 GCF_029478095.1 Pelotomaculum isophthalicicum JI
AACTCCTGTAAGCTATAAATAGCAAACGGGAGGAAACCAAAGCAGAGGAGGACAAACCCATGGAAAAAGCAATACAAGAACGTATTCAGGCGAAGACAAGAGACAGCCAGCTATTTGAAATATTTGTCAATCACTTCGAGTTTTCTCCCAAGACAGCCGAAGCTGCCATCAATACAGTCAAAGAGATCTACGAACTCGACCGCTATGACCCCGACCGGATGTGTGAAACCGGTCGGGTAATCCGGCAGGTTGTTTCCATAAAAGCAAAGCACGGGCCCCGGTTGCGCGAACTGCCCAAAGTAACCGTAAAGCTAACCGTTGACGCCGGCGCCGAAGATCAAGAGGTATTTCGCAAACATGGCGCGTCCGGACTGCGCGAAGTGCAGATCTGCCGGATGACCGAAGAAGCCCTTGAACAGGGCGGCGTACTTACCCAGGAAGACATCGCCGACATACTCCAGGTAGACGTCCGGACCATCAGGCGTACCATCAAGCAGTTGCAAGGACGCGGCATTCGAGTGCAAACCCGCGGCCTATATCACGACATAGGCCCGAGCATATCCCATAAAGCGTGGATTGTCAGCCTGTATCTCGACTACAAGACCTATTCCGAGATCGCCCGGACAACAAGGCACACAACCACTTCCATTAAAAGATACATCATGGACTTTGCCCGGGTGGTCCTGTGTATCCCAAAAGGTTTGAACCTGGCGGAAACCGCCCATATCGCTGGCATATCAGAGCGTCTGGCCAGGGAATACGCAGGACTTTACCTGCGCTACAACACCCCCGAACATGCCGAAAGACTACAAGATCTGATCACCAAAGCAAGCCGCAACGTAGCAAGTGAAGAGCAAAAAGGGGGCCTTGCAGTTTCATGAAAATGGTTAACGATAAAGAAAGTGCCATAAGAAAGCGCACGTTTCGAAGCGCTCTCATTGAAATGCTCGAACGGGAATACAAGCTTATCGGCAGTCACAAAGTCATTGAGCTCATTGCCGACGATATCTGCCAGTTAAGAGACGAATTTTACCCGCGAGCCGGTCAAGAAGCCTATGGTAATCTTACCTGGATCACCACCTCCAGTGACAACAAGAAGCCAAAACTGGGCCAGCGGGTCGAAGACTACAAAAACACCCGCATATCGCTACCGCTTATAGCTGAAGAAGACCTCCGGATGATGGAGAACCTGCCCTCCACAGAGCGGGACAAAGCAAAGATCGTCCGGCTGATCAACTCCGCCTATGAGCAGGGGGCCTGCTAACCATTGAAGAACTGGCCCTGATGGTAAACAGGACACCCACATCCGTGTCCAAGCGGATCAAAGAATACCAGGAAGAGCACCAGGTCGTGCTGCCGATCAAAGGGAACAAGCTGGACATGGGGCCCGGGATCACCCACAAGCGGATTATCCTTGAACTGTACGAAAAGAAAGTCGCTCCGCCGGATATTGCCCGGCAGGTCAACCACAGCCAGGAAGCCGTAGACCGGTACATCAAAGACTACGAGCGAATCAAGTTCCTGGTGCGCCGGGGGATGGGTCTCGTCGAAATCAGCCACCTTACCGGACGGGGCAAAAAAGTGGTAAAACAGCACCTGGAGATTATCAGGCAACATCACCCGGAACTCTTTGAAACCGGGCAAGCGCCGGACAAATGTCCGGACACCGGCGCCGGGGGCTCCCCAAAAACCGATTAATAGCAAGGTTTTTTAACCGGACAAATGTCCGCACGGTTGTATTCCTAAAAAACGTTGTATCCGTCGAGGGGAGACGACGGCCCCCGGCCGCGCGCCGCGCGGTGTAGGCGGGATTTCAGTCGCCCTACGGGCTCCTTACATCCCGCCTACACCGGCAAGTCCCCATC
>NZ_JAKOAV010000080.1 GCF_029478095.1 Pelotomaculum isophthalicicum JI
TATTTCGGCCGCATCCGGACACCCATTCCGGTAGCATCCGGACAGCGTAACGGCAACATCCGGACAGCATAACGGAATTATCCGGACAGCATTTCGGCAACATCCGGACACCTTGTCGAGTTAGTAAACTAACTGGTACCCTTTTTTCGAGTAGAAAGAAAGGGGCCAAAAGATGAGGAGGATAGAAATGCTGAAAGCAAAAGAAATTTTAAGGTTGAAACACGAGGTAGGACTATCCCTGCGAGAAATCGGAAAATCCTGCAACTGTGGCAAGACAACAGTATCAGAAGTAATTGAACGAGCTAATAACGCAGGAATAACCTGGCCAATAGAGCTCAATGACAAACAATTACTCTCTTTGCTTTATCCGCCGGCAAACAATAAAAACACAGTTCCTGAACCTGACATGGAGTATGTTTTCTACGAGATGAAGAAAAAAAGCGTTACTCTGATGCTTCTTTGGGAGGAATATAAAGAGAAACATCCTAATGGCATCATGTATACTCAATTCTGTGAGCGTTACCGGAAGTTTAAAAAGGCCAACCAGCTAACCATGCATATTGAACATAAAGCAGGCGAGGAAATGCAGGTTGACTGGGCAGGCCAGACCATGTCTTATGTGGAACCTGAGACCGGAGAAATTAAAACTGCATACCTCTTTGTGGCCGTCCTGCCGGCCAGTGCCTACCCTTTTGTTCATGCCTATGGTGATACCAAGCTTCCCAATTGGATCGACGCCCATGTCAGGGCTTATGAATACTTCGGAGGCGTTCCCAAAGTCACCATTCCAGATAATACGAAAACCGCTGTTATTACACCGGATCGCGTAGATCCGGTCCTAAACAAGAGTTATAACGAAATGGCCAGGCATTACCATACTACGTTGGTTCCCGCACGCGCTGGCAAACCTAAAGATAAGGCCGCCGGCGAAAATATAATCGGTAACGTTTCCAGAAGAATTATTGCCGCCCTTAGAAACAGACAGTTTTTTAGCCTCTATGAGATAAACCAATCACTCAGAGAAGAGCTTGCCAAGTTTATTCAACGCCCTTTTCAAAAGATGGAGGGCAACCGGCTGACGGCCTTTGAAAAGATTGACAAACTATTTTTACAGCCCCTGCCGTCAACAAGATATGAATTTGCCGATTGGAAAGAGACCAAAGTACAATTCAACTACCATGCTGAATATGACGGCTTCTTTTACAGTGTCCACTACTCCTATGTAGGTCAGCCATGCTCGGTACGGGCAACATCCAAAACCATTGAAATCTATATCGCCGGCGAAAGAGTGGCCGCTTATCCGAGAAATTATAACCGGTATAAACGGTATACCACCCAACCGGAACATATGCCGGAAGAACACAAGGTTGTATCCGGCTGGAGTTCAGAACGTTTTCTGTCCTGGGCGAAAACCATCGGTCCCTATACCCGTGAACTTATAAAAAGCGTTCTCGAAAGCCGGGAGTACCCGGTGCAGACCTATCGAGCCTGTATGGGTATCATAAGGCTTAGTAAAAGTTATACCCCTGAAGCCCTGGAAAAGGCCAGCCAAGAAGCCCTGGCGAAAAGAACCTATTCCTACAAGTATTTTAGCATCATACTTAAACAAGTGACCGCTAAAGCCGCGGAGACGAAGGCTGAGAAAATCATTCAACATGCGAATGTCAGAGGGAGCAGGGCTTATGCAGGGGGTGGTATCCATGCTTAACAATCCCACGGTAGAAAAACTTAAGGATTTAAAGCTTAAAGTCATGGCCCGAATGATAAGTGAACCAGACGCTGCATTACAAGACCTGTCCTTTGAGGAACGACTCGGAATTATGGTTGAAAAGGAATGGCTCGCTAAGAAAAAC
>NZ_JAKOAV010000081.1 GCF_029478095.1 Pelotomaculum isophthalicicum JI
GTGCGCCACGAAGGCGCATTTATGCAGCCTGAGTGGCTGCAAAGATGCAGCTATGCTGCACAGAAGATGAGGGTAGGCCCCTCGGAATCGCTATGCAGGTAGAGAGTCCAAGCCACCTTAAGCTGCCTTGGTCAAAAGCCACGGTAGTGAGCGTTAAGGAAAAGGCGAGGCTTCGATCTCGTCAGGTAAGTGCTAGGGAGACGAACACAATGAACCACTGATAACGTGTCGAAAGCGTAGGGACGTCATCAAAACCAGGGGGTAGTCGTTAACCTGGGATAAATCTGGAAGAAACCTGTTTACTGGCCAGATGGTGACCGGCATGAAGGTGGCGTGAACTTAGCACAGGCTTCTGTGTAGAACGTGGGAACCTACGACTTCGATGTTAAGGGAGAAATTCAAGTGGAAGACCCACAAGGATGAGAGTACCGATGCGAAGTATAGGGGCGGAATAACCCGTAGTAGTGATGAAGCTCCTGTAATGGGAGGGGAGCGAAGGGGTTGTGTTATCCAGTTTTGAACAATGGTCAACCGAAAGGGAGGAGCCAATGAACAAAACAAAGTCCTATGAAATCTCCAAGCATGTAGTGCTGGAGGCATTCCAGAGAGTAAAAGCAAATAAGGGTGCTGCAGGAATAGATGATGAAAGCCTGGAAGCATTCGAGGCAGACTTGAAAAACAACCTTTATAAGATTTGGAACAGGATGTCTTCCGGAAGCTATTTTCCTCCACCGGTTAAAGCAGTGGAGATACCGAAGAAAACCGGGGGAAAGCGTATACTTGGCGTGCCTACCGTGGCCGACAGGGTTGCGCAGATGGTAGCGAAAATCTATTTTGAGCCACAAGTGGAACCATACTTCCACCCGGATTCTTATGGGTATCGGCCGGGAAAGTCAGCTGCCGATGCCCTGGCGGTAACACGGCAAAGATGTTGGAGGTATGACTGGTTACTGGAATTTGACATCAAGGGGCTGTTTGACAATATTGACCACGAATTGCTGATGAAAGCTGTCCGCAAGCATACGGACAATCCGTGGGTTATCCTCTACATCCAAAGATGGTTAAAGGCACCGTTTCAGATGCCTGATGGTACAGTCAAGGAACGGACAAAAGGAACGCCCCAAGGAGGAGTCATAAGTCCGGTTCTAGCCAATCTATTCCTCCACTATGCGTTCGACAAGTGGATGGACAGGAACCATCCGGACAAGCCGTTTGCACGGTACGCCGATGATGCAGTGGCGCACTGCCGAAGCAAGGAGGATGTTGAGAAACTTCGGGATAGTCTGGATAAGCGTTTCAAGGAATGCGGGTTGGAACTTCATCCCACGAAGACACGCATTGTCTATTGTAAGGATGACGACAGACGAGGTAACTACCCCGATACAACATTTGACTTTCTGGGATATACATTCCGACCAAGAAGGTCAAAGAGCAAACATGGGAAGTATTTCATCAACTTCACACCTGCGGTAAGTAATAAGGCTAAAAAGGCTATGCGGCAAACGATTCATGACTGGCGCATGCATCTAAAGCCAGATAAAACCCTTGAGGACCTGTCACACATGTTTAATCCTGTATTAAGGGGATGGGTCAACTACTATGGGCGCTTTTACAAATCGGAAATGTACTCAGTACTTAGGCACATGAATCGAGCGTTAGTCCGCTGGGCAAGACGAAAATACAAGAAACTTTCCAGACATCAGCGTCGGGCAAATAACTGGCTCGGTAAGATAGCCAGACGCGAACCAAAACTGTTCGTACACTGGCAAATGGGAATTTTTCCTGGGGCTGGATAATGGGAGCCGGATGAGCTGAGAGGTTCACGTCCGGTTCTGAGAGGG
>NZ_JAKOAV010000082.1 GCF_029478095.1 Pelotomaculum isophthalicicum JI
ATGTACCGACCTAGGAGTTTGGTTGTTGGATACTGGTTATTGGTTGCTGGATTTTGTTGTTGGAATTTGGCTTTGCCAAATTCCTTCGATTATCCATCTACCAACAACTACTATCTACCAACTACCTGCTTCTCCTTAGAAAGGAGGTGATCCAGCCGCACCTTCCGATACGGCTACCTTGTTACGACTTCACCCCAATCACCAACCCCACCTTCGACAGCTCTCTCCTTTTCAGGTTAAGTCACCGGCTTCGGGTGTTGTCAGCTTTCGTGGTGTGACGGGCGGTGTGTACAAGGCCCGGGAACGTATTCACCGCAGTATGCTGACCTGCGATTACTAGCGATTCCGACTTCATGCAGGCGGGTTGCAGCCTGCAATCCGAACTGAGACCGGCTTTTTGGGATTTGCTCCGCCTCACGGCTTAGCTTCCCTCTGTACCGGCCATTGTAGCACGTGTGTGGCCCAGGATATAAGGGGCATGATGATTTGACGTCATCCCCACCTTCCTCCGTTTTGTCAACGGCAGTTCGTCTAGAGTGCTCACCTTCACGCGTTAGCAACTAAACGTAGGGGTTGCGCTCGTTGCGGGACTTAACCCAACATCTCACGACACGAGCTGACGACAACCATGCACCACCTGTCTCCCTGTCTATCCGAAGATAGAAAACTACCTTTCAATAGCTGTCAGGGGATGTCAAACCCTGGTAAGGTTCTTCGCGTTGCGTCGAATTAAACCACATGCTCCACCGCTTGTGCGGGCCCCCGTCAATTCCTTTGAGTTTCAACCTTGCGGCCGTACTCCCCAGGCGGGGTGCTTATTGCGTTAGCTACGGCACAGAAGGGGTCGATACCTCCTACACCTAGCACCCATCGTTTACGGCGTGGACTACCGGGGTATCTAATCCCGTTTGCTCCCCACGCTTTCGCGCCTCAGCGTCAGTAACAGGCCAGAGAGTCGCCTTCGCCACTGGTGTTCCTCCCAATATCTACGCATTTCACCGCTACACTGGGAATTCCACTCCCCTCTCCTGCCCTCAAGTCACCCAGTTTCAGAGGCAGGCTCTGAGTTGAGCCCAGAGTTTTCACCCCTGACTTGGATAACCGCCTACGCGCCCTTTACGCCCAGTAATTCCGGACAACGCTCGCCCCCTACGTTTTACCGCGGCTGCTGGCACGTAGTTAGCCGGGGCTTCCTCCTCAGGTACCGTCATTTCTTTCTTCCCTGAAGACAGAGTTTTACAACCCGAAGGCCTTAATCACTCACGCGGCGTTGCTCCGTCAGGCTTTCGCCCATTGCGGAAGATTCCCCACTGCTGCCTCCCGTAGGAGTCTGGACCGTGTCTCAGTTCCAGTGTGGCCGTCCACCCTCTCAGGCCGGCTACCCATCGTCGCCTTGGTGGTCCTTTACACCCCCAACTAGCTAATGGGACGCGGACCCATCTGTCAGCGGGTTTCCCCTTCCCTCATTAGTACATGCGTACCAACGAGCGTATCCGGTATTAGCACCAGTTTCCCGGTGTTGTCCCGGTCTGACAGGCAGGTTATCCACGCGTTACTCACCCGTCCGCCACTAAGGTTACAATTCGCAAGCTTCCTCGTAACCTCCGTTCGACTTGCATGTGTTAAGCACGCCGCCAGCGTTCGTCCTGAGCCAGGATCAAACTCTCCATTTATAT
>NZ_JAKOAV010000083.1 GCF_029478095.1 Pelotomaculum isophthalicicum JI
TGTTGCGGCCAGCAATATTTGAACCCGAATCAGTCTATATGGTTAGAATTACATGACCCTTACGAGGGTTTTTCTTTTTTGGGGAGAAGAAGTGTAACAGAAAAAACGAAGAGGCGTTAACCCTGTGGTTTGGCCGCCCCGGGAGAAACACCTCTTCACGACGCAAGGCGTGCGTCATGAATATTATCCCATCAAAACAATCCAAAAGACAAGGGGTAATTCCTGATCCAAACCGCCCAACCTGTTGCCCCATATGCAAACGTGAAGCCCCACCAGGCCGGGTGTTTAATCGGGTTAATACAATTTTCAGAAAGCGTGACGGTAAAACGACACAGCGCTACCGATGTGTTTGGCCTGATTGCAGAGAAACATTTTCCGTGCGGCCCGCAGACCACCAGGACTTTGCTTCACAAGAAAACGCTGTCGAGGCCTACTCTGCTTTAAAGGGTACATACAGGCAACTATCAGAGCAGACCGGATACAGTCCCAGTTCAATTTGGCGTTGGGTAAACCAGGCCTGCCGGGAGGTGAGCAGTTGGTTACGTGGATTGACAACAGTGGTTATGGAATGGCTGCCCGGGACCTCTGTGCAACTGGTAGTGCGGGAAGAGAAACGGAAAGCCTGGCATAGCCGGCGGATACGCCGGCCCGGGAAGATAGACCAACTCCTCCAACTGGAACAGTTGCCCGGCTGGGTCCAAAAGTGCCGCCAGACAGTAGCGGATTTGCCGCCTGTACCAGAAGGGCATTTAGCTTTCTGTCGGGTCGTACTTCCCAGGCTGTGTTGAATGGAAATATTTCCTACCACACTAAGTAGAACAGCACTGGGCGCCAAGTTGTGCTAACGTGGGCCATGAGGAGGTGGTCCATAATGGACGAACAACAGCGAACAGCTATAGCCTTACACCGGTACGCCATAATCGATGACCTGGTTGGCGTAGATCTGGCCTGTGGGGAAAAGAGCACCCTTCTGGAAGAGTTGGCGACAACCCACGGTATATCTGTCTCTACGATTAAGCGTTATGTACGGTATTATGAGGAATCCGGCTTTAACGGGTTATTGCCGAAAACACGTTCTGATGCCGGGGCGTCCCGCGCCATTCCCCCTGAAGCCCTGGAAATAGCCTTCAGGCTGCGCCGGGAGCTACCGTCCCGCAGTACTCCTACCATTATACGGATGTTGGAGCAGGAGCGTGAGGAATGGCGGGGTAACATTCGCCGTTCCACCCTGGACGACCATTTCCGCCGGGCCGGCCTCACCCGCCAAGCCTTGCGGCGGGAGCAAAAAGTACGCCGTAAATTCGGCAAAGTCAGGCGGAACCTGCTATGGGAGGCCGACATCTGCATACCGCAGCTTTGGGTGCGGGACGATCAGGGGCAAAAACACCAGGCGGTAGTAGTGGCGGCCATCGACGACAGCACGCGCCGGATAGTTCACGCGGAATGCTTTATCAGCCAGGAAACCTGGGTGGTAGAAACCACCCTAAAAAAAGCGGTTACCAAACACGGGGTGCCGGCGGCCCTGTACATTGATAACGGCGCCCAGTTTGTCGCCAAACAGATCCGGGAAGCCTGCGCCAATCTGGGTATCAGGTTTTTAAGGGCAAAAGTCCGGGACGCGGCCGGGAAAGG
>NZ_JAKOAV010000084.1 GCF_029478095.1 Pelotomaculum isophthalicicum JI
TTAACTCAACTTTCTCAGATAAAAAAGTGACTTAAAGCCTTGATATTCCTGATATTTTAGCGATAAAGAAGCCAAAACACCCCAAACTTTTGGTAAAATAGAATTGACAAAAAACCACTCCACCAAAAGAGAGGGATGCTTTGTGCAATCTATTTTACCAGAAACTAATTCTAATGAAAATCAGACTAACTTCCAAATTGGCAACTTTTTGAAACGTTATCACGTCTCAAGGTTGCTACGGCAGTCAAACTTTGATAAGGAAAAAGGGTTTTCTTGTTTCCACATATTCAGATTTATTTTTATATTGGTCTTTACCGGTAAAAATCTCTACCGGTTTTTACATATGAACCATGCTATTGACCAGCCGGAGAAAGATACTATTTACCGATTCTTAAACTCAACCCGTTATAACTGGCGGAAGTTTCTTTTAACCTTGAGCACTCTGATTATCAAAGAAACGGTTTCCCTACTTACATCCGCTGAACGGGTGAAGGTGCTCATTTTTGACGACTCTTTGTTCAGTCGCAACAGAAGTAAGGCTGTAGAACTGTTGGCCAAGGTATACGACCATACAGAAAAGAGATATATGCGTGGCTTCCGTATGCTTACCTTGGGCTGGTCCGACGGTAATACTTTTTTACCCTTGTCCTTTTCACTACTGAGTTCTGAGAATGAGAAAAATCGTCTTAATGGGATTAATTCTTTAATTGATAAGCGCACCAACGGTTTCAAGCTAAGAAAAGAAAGCATGAAAAAGACAACGGAAGTTATGTTTGAACTGTTAGATCAGCTTGCTCCTTATGGTGCTCAGGCAGATTATCTGCTATTTGATAGCTGGTATGCCTTTCCCAAGGTAATTCTCAATGTCATGGAACGAAACTTACACGTTATTTGTATGCTCAAAGCAATGCCCAAGGTATTCTACCAATATGTTGGTAAGTCTATGAATCTGACTGGTCTTTATAATTACATCTACAAAAAGCCAGGCAGGGCAAGAATCTTAGCATCCGTGATAGTAGAACTTGGAAAGGACATGCAAGGTCAACCGGTAAAAGTTAAAATTGTTTTTGTCCGGGACAGAAACAGATCTCGCAAATGGCTGGCATTGCTTTCAACAGATACAGCACTAAGTGATGAGGAAATTATCCGTATCTACGGTAAACGCTGGGATATCGAAGTCTTTTTCAAAATGTCTAAATCTTACTTAAAGCTGGCTAAAGAATTCCAAGGTCGTTCTTACGATTCCATGGTTGCCCATACTACCATTGTTTTCTGCCGATATATCATGCTGGCGTTGGAAAGCAGGAATAGCCGTGACCTGCGTACCATTGGTAATTTGTTCTATACATGCTGCGATGAATTACAAGATATTAGTTTTGTAACTGCTTTGTTTCTACTTTTTGATCTGCTAAAAGAAGCTTTGAGAGAGCATCTGTCTTTGTCTGGGCAGAAACTGGAGGAGTTTATAAGTCAGTTTATTTCCTCTCTGCCCTCGTTTTTCAAGGATCGATTACAGCTTTCGGTCTGCGAAAGTTGAG
>NZ_JAKOAV010000085.1 GCF_029478095.1 Pelotomaculum isophthalicicum JI
CAGATATTGATACATTTCCCTGGAAAAAATGGATTGAAATTCGGGTCTGCTCATTCCTCGCACCTCCCAGCCTTGTAGTGCTTTGAACTTATCTTTGGTACGGAAAGAGGGCATTGCCGCAGTTTTTCTATATCAACTTTCAGATACGCTTTAGTGGTCTCGGTATTCTGATGTCCAAGGACAGTACTGATGATGGGAATGGAAACATTCTTCTTCAACAAGTTCGTCGCCAGACTGTGCCTGAGGGAATGTGCGCCGTGTTTCTTGTTTTTCCAGTTCTTGATGTTTGCCTTGCGCATGTATTTCGTCACAATGGAATGTATGGTCGGGGGTGAAAGCGGCCGGCCCTTTTTTGCCGATTCGGCTGAAACGATGATTTCTTCTGCGTCGGTTATGGGGCGTCCATGCTTCAGATAGTCAATAATGGCGTTACCAACAGAAGAAAGCAGAGGATACTCTACGGGGATATCTGTTTTGTGTTGACTGAAACGGATGATATTTTTATCCCAGTCAATCTGATTAAATCGAAAGTTCACAATGTCTCCGGATCGCCATCCATATTCGGCGGCAAGCAACAAAATCAGGTAATCCCGTTTTCCCGTGGCAGATGAGCGTTCCACCGCTGCGATAATGCTGCGGATTTCATCTTCCTCGTACGTTGTGGGGATCTTACAATGGTGTTTGTAATTATCTGCCAAGACGAATACCGAACTGTCTTTTCCGGTAATGCCATTATCATACGCATACCGAAAATAAATGCGTAGCGTTGAACCGCAGTTGTGCCTGGAGGCGAGCGAATAATTCATGGAGACAAAAAAATCCTCCATGATCTCAATGCTAAGATTATCCAATGTCAATCGATGCTTTTGCAGATAACAAAAAAACTCGTATAGATACTGCTCCTTGTTTCTGATGGTACTCTCCGAAAGATGCTGTACATTACGCAGGTAAGACAGATAAAGACACATATCATTGCCTATGTTGCCATAAAAATTTCTTTCAACCCGTGGAGTACGGAATTCAAAATCGCCGTCTTTTTGATAAGAAGTCAGCATACGGACTGCACGGAGCCGTATCTGCTCACTGTGCGTAAGCCTATCAACAAAGATATGGGTTCCCAGAGTTTCATCGCAATACTGGAATCCAATGGATTTAGAAAAGTCCTTGTAATTGTGCAATGTCATCCACTTAGTAAGATTTTCCCATTCTGCTTTGATTCTACCGTGGTGCACAGCAGCATACTCCCGGCTGGTCAACTCGTCTTCGCATAAGGAAATCAACGTTTTAAAGTCAGTTACCATAAATCAAACCCTCCTTGTAAAGTTTGATTCATGAGTAACACTTCTAGATTATTATGTAAAGAAATATAACACCAAAACAGAGCATCTCCACGTTTGGAATCACATTTCTTTACATAACGAAAGTCTTAACATAACCTTTCTTACGTAAAGATTAACGTAAGAAAGG
>NZ_JAKOAV010000086.1 GCF_029478095.1 Pelotomaculum isophthalicicum JI
TGTAAATTGAGACCTAAGTCTTTTAATATTCGAGTTGCATCTCTTAGAGCATTATAGGCTTCAGCTTTGGTTCGGCATAACACTGTCCAGTCATCGGCCCAGCGGGTCAGATGGTAACCCCGGCGTGTCATCTCGTTATCGAATGGTGTAAGATAGATATTGCTAAGCAGTGGGCTTATGACTCCTCCTTGTGGGGTGCCTTTAGGTGTGGGTAATCTTTTACCTTTTTCAACGTATCCCGCTTTAAGCATTTGTCGAATCAGCCCCAGCACACGTCCATCGCTAACTCGTTCTGCTACCATATCAATTAGTTTTTTATGTGATACGCTACCAAAATAGTCCTTTAAATCCGCATCTACTATCCAGTGGTACCCGGCCATCAGTTCAAGCCAAATCTTTCGCATGGCGTCATGTGGAGAGCGTCCAGGTCTATACCCAAAACTACAATCGTTAAATTCTGGCTCAAAAATTGGTTCCAGCCGATTTTTCAATGCCTGCTGGCATATACGATCGCGTATGGCTGGAATTCCTAATGGCCTTTTTTCATCTGGTTTGTCCCTTTTCGGTATATAAACCCTACGAACTGGCAGAGGTTTGTATATGTCTTCCTTAAGTTCCTTGTATAGTTTTTCCAGCTCTTCTTCGGCTACTTTGTCAAAGGATTCAATGCTTACTTTATCTATTCCGCCTGTACCTTGATTAGCTTTGACTTTATCCCAGGCCATCATTAAATTGGTTTTACTGTAAACTTTGTCGATTAGTGAGTGCACCTTTGTTCTTTTTGTCGCGCCTATCTCTCCCATTTTAACAGTCTCCTCGTTGCAAGTTCTGGGTCTTTCGCACAGGGAACTATCCTTTCCCTGCAACTTACTCACTGCTTTTACAGGGTTCTCGGCTCAGTTAAGCGAATCGACTTCCCTCCATTGGCTACCTTTTGGGTAACGATGGACCATCCATTTGCGAATGGTACCGGCGTTTCTGTTGTTCGCCAGCTCAAGTACTATTCGATTCTCCGACTCCTCGCACCGCTTCGGCATTCACTTCGGGGTTTCCTTATAGAATACCTTACTGGCTTGCGTGCTTGTCTGTACGGAATGGCCGTGCACACAACCACCATCCCGACTATATTTACCCACCGGTCCCTTTTTCGGTGCAACCACCAGACGATACGAGGTCTCCATGGGTCACGTAACTGTCTTCCGTACCATGCCGCCCGCAAACACCTTGGTACGACGGGTGGACTAGAAGCGCCTTCGCCTCCATAGTGCAGGCTCGACCTTGTCCCGTCTTTGGCCGACCGGTTCATCATTAGGGTAGCCCCTTTGATTACAGCCTGGTACTTCTCCTCAAGCCCTTCGGACCTCACCTCGCGGTGAGCGCCCTGCCCTCTGGGTATTACCCAGCCCCCAAGGCATTACCCCCGGGTTTGGATATGAGCCCCCTAGTCC
>NZ_JAKOAV010000087.1 GCF_029478095.1 Pelotomaculum isophthalicicum JI
TTCAAGTTCATTTACGTACCTAACCCGGTGATGGTGATAAGGGAAATGTACCGCGACCTTCTAAGAGAACTTCAGATCGATCCGCCGTGGGCCACCAGTGAATCCAGGCGACGGCTGCGCGAAACTTTCTGCAACTTGCGCCAGGAAGGGCAAATACCGGTTCTGGTGATTGATGAAGCCCACTGTCTTTCGCCTTCGGTCCTTGAAGAACTAAGAATGTTGACCAACTTCGAGATGGATGCGTATCCGGTTTTCTCTCTCATTCTGTCGGGACATCCTGAACTTTCCCGCATTCTGGCCCGTAGGGGCAATGAAGCTTTAGCCCAAAGGCTCACTCTGCGCTACCACCTGATCGGGTTGGACAGGGAAGAGACTAAGGCCTATGTGGCCCACCACACAAAACTGGCCGGCGCTGCGCGACCGGTATTTACCGAAGACGCCATCGCCCAGCTATTCCAGTTTTCCCAGGGAATCCCCAGGCGGATTAACGCGCTGGCGCTGCGAGGTTTGGAAATAGCATATCTTCAGGGGGTCCAGACTGTAGATGGCAACATTATGGAATTGGCTACTTCTGAAACAATCTACTAACCAACTAAAGACAAATTTTTAGTGCCTAAACAAATAGGCACTATCGGGGGTTGATAAGAAAAATGTTTATCCGCTGGAAAGGGCGGTATGCGTATCTGGAGCATCGATATATAGCTGAGGACGGCAAGGTAAAGTCCCGTTCGAGATATCTTGGCCAAAACCACCTGGAGGCGTTAACGAAGATGTTGGCTGCCGGTGAAATTAGTCAAAATGATTTTAAAAAATTGACCGGCTATATAACGGAAGGAAAATTAAACCTCACCAAAGACAGGGGTTTGGGTATAGGTAACGATATCTTCAGGTTGTTTGAAAACCATAAAATCGATATATTTTTCAATGACAGGTGGCTGTCTGGTGTAGTGGCTAAAGATGAATACGGCTGGCGCCTCAAAGATGACGGCGATAACATAGTTGGTTTGTGTCCTGGTATAAGAGCAAGGCAACTTTTCTGAAATTAAATTGATAGCGCCTAAAGAATTGGGCACTATGCTACGAGTATAAGTTTAAAATTAATATGTGCCTTCTGTAAAAAATTATATTTAAACCTGTGAAACTGGAATTAAATACCTTATATTATTAAGTAAGGCTACTCTAGGTAGCCATTTCTTATGATATGCTTTATTTAATTCCGTCTGTTTGGCCCATGTAATCTTATCTTTTTGTAGTCATTTATCTCTGGCAGACTTGGTTCAAATATTGTCAGCGGCAACA
>NZ_JAKOAV010000088.1 GCF_029478095.1 Pelotomaculum isophthalicicum JI
AGCCATAACAGGTATAGATCCTGGTCCAATTGCCGCGAGAAAGATGCCCAAAATATAAAGTACTACCGGGATAAGCTTTGCCCGCTTCCCTGCCAGAGCCACAGCCTTTTTGGCAAAGAGCTCCAGGTCCCGTTGCAGTTAGCTATACTGAAAAGATAGGTAACGCCTAAAAGCATTACAAACAGCGACGTGTTGAAACCAGCAATAACATCATTGTCAGAAATACCGCCGATTCGGCCAATTATTAGGGCTAAACCAATGGCAATCAGGCCTGTATTCATTTTTTTGACAAAACCTAGGACAATTGCGAATAGTACGAAAAGTAGGGAAAGAACTCCTAAATTCATCATAAATACCTCCTATAAAAAGTATCAGAACCACCAGTCATTTGGACTACTACTTTGTAAAACCTATTACCTTTGGCCCGCCTTCCTTTTCTAACCGCTGGTCGTACCCCTGGCTTTTGTACCCACATGGCCGGTGATTACTAATTACGAAACTGAGTAAGGTGGTTCCCAAAGGTAACCAGCTCCTATACCTTGCTCGATTTCTTCTAGAGGGGAGGTGTGTTTTGAGTAAGCTTTTTGTGCTTAATATTCTAGTCCACTTGCTATCTTAATGCTGCTATCCCATCGACAAGTCAGTTTATTATCAATATTAAGCAAATCTAATATCCGGGAGACATGGTGGTCAACAATATCTTCCAAATTTGATGGGCTATTGTAATAGGCTGGCATGGGAGGAGCAATTATTATTCCCGCTCTAGTCAGCTTAAGCATGTTTTCCAGGTGAATCTCATTTAGCGGGGTTTCCCTCGGAACAAGGATTAGCCTCTTCTTCTCCTTCAGCATAACATCTGCTGAGCGGACAATAAGATTATCTGCGTGCCCGTGCGCTATTGCCGCTACGGTTTTCATACTACAAGGAGCAATAACCATGCTATCAACACCAAAGGAACCACTGGCTATTACAGCTCCTTGGTTCCGAAAATCATGACAGAATGTGGCCATTTTTTTAACTTGATTGGGAGTATAATTTGTTTCCAGCGCAATTGTTTTTTCGCCCCAGGAGCTAATTACCAGATGCACCTCTATGGTTTCCAAAGATGAAAGAACTTCCAATAAACGGACTCCATATGTCGCCCCAGTCGCACCGGATATGGCTATAACGATTTTTCTCATATGGAATGACGTCCTTTCTTATTTAAATTACAATTTAATCCAACTAAATTAGTGTCAAGTTGCCTCAGAAGTGTTAT
>NZ_JAKOAV010000089.1 GCF_029478095.1 Pelotomaculum isophthalicicum JI
CTAGGCCATTTTCTTTAATCCAGCGTTCTTTGAAGAAGCATTTGTCTTTATAGGCTTCCTCGTCAAGCTGGGCGATATCATACGTTTTATCGTGATCTACAAGATGCCAGTCTTTTGAATCAAGAGACCATTCTTTTAAATGCTTTTTTAGCTTTTTAATCGATTGAGTCGTGATAAATGCGCGTTCGCCTTCGTTATTGAACCTTCTGTTCTTTTCAGAAGCCAGTCCGGCATCTGTACAGACAACAAATTTAGAAAGTTTGAAATCGGAAAGTATTTTTTCCTCTAAGGGTTTAAGCGTAATCTGTTCATTCGTGTTGCCGCTGTTGAGATTAAAAGCAAGAGGAATACCGTCTCCATCCATAAACAGACCCATTTGGATGATAGGGTTCGGCCGATGTTCTTTTGAAGCGCCATACTGTTTAAGGCCGTCTTCCTGTTCGATTTCAAAGAAATAATTGGTGCAGTCATAATAGAGAATACCTGTGTTTCTCTTTGAAATTTTGAGGCTGTTGCTATAAAGAGAAGACTGAATAAAGTCCATTTCTCTGGAAATGACTTCAAGCGCTCTGTACACATGCTGCAATTCAAAATTGGGTTGTTCAATGAACTTTGAGGAATGCTGGTAGGTCGCGAGTTTGGAAGAAGGAAAAAGGATCCGCCCGTAAAGGAGCCGCGACAATACAGCGTTTAGATCAAAAGAGAACTTATACTTTTTTGATATCGCGGCGGAAACCTTATGAAGATTGAGTTCGTGATAGATCTGCTGAAGAAAAAGATAACCGCCGTTGAAGAAGTGTTGTTGGTCTTTGGAGATTACTTTAGATGGCGAGTATTTAACGATGACTTCTCGCGATTGCTCTTTCTCTTTTTTGTTAAGGTCTTCTATGTATGATTTAGCCCATTCAATAGGGTCACGCCCATTTAGTTTTTGCTGTAATTCAGTAAGCGTACCTAGCTTTTCAACAACTTTTGTGGAACGCTTGCCGTTCTCGTAAACAGATTGTATGACATAAAGCGAAGTAGCGTTTTTAGACTTGGATATACTAAGTCGCATAGTGATAATCCCCTCCAATTCCTTATATTATAACACATTACGCAAAATTACGCACTATTTATCGGAGGGAATTTGACATTTTTCCAATAAAAAAAGCCCTATTTTCAAGGCTTGTAGAGATTTCTATATAGGTCGCAAGTGTCAAAGACCCG
>NZ_JAKOAV010000090.1 GCF_029478095.1 Pelotomaculum isophthalicicum JI
CCCCCTTCGACTTCCTTCAGACCCCACCGTTGCCAGTGACGCCCTTGTCTACAGGTTGTCTTCCCGCTGGTTAGGTGACAGGGTTTCTTTCAACCCATTGGCTCGGCAGACATGCCGGGCGAACAAATAAAAGGGTTCGTTAAGAACCCTTTTAAATGTTTATAAGACTTTGGAGTTTGTCATATTTTCTAGTATTTTAGCATTTTCCCACGTCAGAAACGGCCTTTTTTCTGTATTGGCCATGACCAGCTCAAAGCTGCCTCTACCACAAGGTATGATCTTCTTAAGCATATTTAAGTTTACTATGAACCCCTTGTGGCTCCTGAAAAAAGGGTAACCTCCCAGTTGTTTTTCCAAATCCGAAAGATTTTCGTGTGTTTTAAGCACGCCTTCATTATGATAAATGATAGTTTTACGTTCTTCTTTGGTGACAAAAATAATATCATTCAAATTCAGGTAGACATATTCATTATTATCTTTGAATATTCGTGCTTTCTCAACCGGATGATTAGGTTTAGTTAAGCCTGAAACTTGCTTCCCGGTTATTTTTCCGTCAACCACCGACTTGATTCTCTCCATCGTCTGCCGGAGCCTATTCAATTTAAAAGGCTTTACGAGGTAATCGAAGGCGTATAAGTCAAAGGCTTCGCTTCTATACTCGCTAAAGGCTGTGGCGAATACGATAAAGGTCCAGGGGTTGATATCGAATATTTCCCGGGCCAGTTCAACGCCGTTTTTTCCCGGAAGGTCGATATCAACAAAAACCACTTGGGGTGACAGTTCTTTGATTAACGTTATTGCTTCCACCCCATCCCCGGCTTCGCCGGTGACTTCCACGCCTTCAACTTCCTCAACCACTTTTTTGATCACATGGCACATGTCAGGATCATCTTCGGCAATTAAGACGGTTATTTTCACGTGAAATCCCCCCCTCTATTATTCGGATTTCACGGGGGGCACAGGCTGGTACCAGTGAAAGAAACTGGCCGGCTTGATTCCGATTGCGGCGACATAAAGGGCTACCATAACAATTGGTGAAAACACCATTTTTTTAACTATCCTGTTGCGGCCAGCAATATTTGAACCCGAATCAGTCTATATGGTTAGAATTACATGACCCTTACGAGGGTTTTTCTTTTTTGGGGAGAAGAAGTGTAACAGAAAAAACGAAGAGGCGTTAACCCTGTG
>NZ_JAKOAV010000091.1 GCF_029478095.1 Pelotomaculum isophthalicicum JI
GGGCAATTGTCCTTTTTGGGCTTAGCCGAACAAAAACGTCAGCAGGCTTTCGAGAAGGACCCTCTTACTTATGCGCAGGTTAAAGGCGGTGATCGTTCATGAGTTTGACGGAAGTGACAGTTTCGCATATGCAGCCTTTTACCAAAGAGTTAGATCCTACGTTATCTTACGAATCCCGGGGGCATCAGGAAGCTATGGCCCGGCTTAAGCTCATGATAAAGCACCGCCATCTGGGCGTGCTAACCGGTGAAGTGGGCAGCGGCAAATCAATGCTTATCAGGCGCTTGTTCAGCACCTTGGAAAGCGCTGTCTATTTACCGGTTTATATTAGTATGAGGCCTCTTACACCACGTGATTTTTACGGGGCATTACTTGTTCAGGCCGGTGTAGAACCGGCGTATTCGGTCGCAAAAGCCCGCCAGCAATGGGACGAGGCTCTTCATGCCCGCACTGCTCAGGGTGAACGTGCCTTGGTTGTGGTTATCGATGAAGCACATGAGATGAGTGAAACAATGATCCAGGAGCTTCGCTTTGCGGTAAGTCAAAACATGGATTCGTGTTCCTTCTTTCCTTTGATTCTCGTTGGACAACCGGAATTACGGAAAATGTTACGTCTTAAAAAGTATGAGGCAACGGCGCAACGGATTGGAATGCAGTACCATCTAACGGGCCTGACGAAAGAAGAAACGATCGCCTATATTAGGCACCAATTGAACTTAAGCGGTACTGAACGACCGATATTCGCTGAAAGCGCCTTGCAGCGTGTATATGCTGCAAGTCAAGGTATCCCCCGTGTCATTAATCTTATCTGTTCGAATGCGTTATTTGACGCCACCAACAAGAATCAAGAAGTGATAGAGGAAGGCGATATTGCGCGGGTTCTGGCCGATTTTGAGCGTCAACGGGGATAACGGGGTTTATCCCCGTTATCCCCACAATACACATCGGATGGCATATGCCGTTCATTCTTCACAATGAATGGCATATGCGGTCCATGTGAGTGGCGTTACATTTCTCACTTGCTTGGCTGATTGGCAAAACAACTCTCACGCCATTGACGGTGAGAATCCCACCGTCAAATTACGTGAGAAGCAACA
>NZ_JAKOAV010000092.1 GCF_029478095.1 Pelotomaculum isophthalicicum JI
GCACATGCTGTTGCCAGTCACGCACCCAAGACTCGATTCCTGGTGGGGCGGCTTATTCCCCTTTCCAGGGTGGGAATCTCACCCACTGGGGGCACCAGGCTTATCCTGGCGCTCCAAAGCATTTGGATAGGTCCATGTCGGCAACATATGAAAGTCCATATTTATTCATGAACCTTTCTGCCTTGGCTATTGCATGCTGGCAGGATTTGCCCGGTCTGTACCCGTAGCTTGACGGGTGGAAATCCGGGTTAAAGATGGGCTCCAGTACGTTTTTCAGGGCCTGCTGTGCCACCCTGTCCCGGACTGCAGGTATTCCTAATGGTCTGAGGCTTTTATCCTCTTTTTCGATGTAGGTTCTTCTCACCGGCTGCGGTTGATATGTGCCGGTTTTGAGTTCCTCATGCAGTTTTTGGAGGTTCTCCGAAAGCTCGGCTTCAAAGGCTTCAATAGTCTCCCCATCCATTCCTGGGGCTCCCTTATTGGCCTTCACCGCCTGAAAGGCCTTCCTCAGGTTCTCCATCTGATACACTTTATCTCTCAAACTGTACCATTTCCGCATGATTCTCTCCCTTTCGCCATGCCCGCTTTCGCATTTTCGTTCCGGTTGCCGGTTTCTTCATCCAATTTGCGGGCTTCTCTAGCTTTCGCAATATACCTCGCCTCCTTGGACTATTCCGTCCCGTGCGGTCGGTTGCACCAGCAAATTCGTCATCCCCGGCACTACCGTACCCCTTGGCGTTTCAGCCGCGGTTGTCTTCACTTGAACCGTCACTGCCTTTACGTCGCTTGCATTCCTTGGTTTGTCTTCGTCCCTTCGCAGGCGCTAAAGGCTTTTAGCTCTTTAGTCCCCATTGCAACCAGGTGCAATGTCCCCCCAGTTTTCCCCTCCAGACTGTTACCAGCTTTCCTTGGCCGAGGGTTAATCACTGTAGAGTCGGAGGAGGTGGACATCAATAAGCCTGCCTCCGTCCGCTCGTTCAAACGGATCGTACAGTTTTCCCGTAATCCGCTTTCCTTAACTGATTGTGTTTACGACTTTAACTGAAGGCTTGGA
>NZ_JAKOAV010000093.1 GCF_029478095.1 Pelotomaculum isophthalicicum JI
AAAAAGCCGCCCTATCGGGCGGTTCTTCCTTTTCTAGAAGATATCTTCTAAGCTGTTTTGCCATGGCTCTTTAGGACGCATTTCTCCTCCGCATTTTTCGCAGACAAACCTGGGAGGTACCGTCGGATCTCCTGTATCAACTAGGTCAAAATACTGGACTACCTCTTCCGGAATTTCTTCTTCTACATTACACTGCAAACAGCGATATGTTATCGTAGCTTCTTTCTCCAACAACGGTCTTTCTTTTTTCTTTTTTTGCTTTTTTGCTTTTGCCATATTCTTTTACCTCCACACCACCCGAAAAAAGGTCATAGATATCCCCGTATTTCGGATGCCAAATTCTTACGAGTTCCATCTCGTTGCCACACCGTGGACATTTATAAGGATCTAACCCGAATTCTTTTATCATTCGTTCACGGTAACTTATTTTTCTTTTATTATTAGCAACCTGGCCTTTATACCCGTGAATTTGTTTCTCTTTTAGCAGTTTTTCTAACTGCCAAAACCTTACCGCTATTCTACACAAAGCTCTTTTATTCCTTGCATATATCCCGTAATGCCTAACCATTTTAAACTGTTTTTCTGGTATATGGCTTACAAGACGTCCAATAAACTGAAGGATAGGCATAGTAACTTCCTCAATTTTCCCTGTTTCGGAATCTTCGTACCAGAATTCAACTTCTTTATTATTCCACCTTATTATCCTGGATTCGGCAATCGCTGGCCTGGACATGTACCGCCCAATATATTTTGCTGCGCTTTTGGCGCTCCTCATTTTAGTCTTGGCATGTACGTAAAAACCGTTCTTTTTTTGAGTGTATAGCTTGTTGACTAAGTTAATGATCTTTTTGTCACCCTTGAAGCGTTCCCTGAATGCTTTTAAGATCAGATGCTGCCAACGTTTTCTTAGAGCGGCATAGGGTAAAAAGCTTATGGGTCTCCATTCATCGTTTTTATCAAGACCACCCTCAGTCATTAAGGCATGTATATGCGGATTGAATTTTAAATTTCTCCCAAAGGTATGGACTACGATTACTATTCCAGGGGTTAAGT